>NZ_JBGMOE010000148.1:0-58392 GCF_041424195.1 Tardiphaga sp.
ATGCATACCCTTGCGGAAGACCGCATCGGCATCAGGCCCAGGGGTGCATCGGGCACCCGGCGTTCCGCACGCCCTCTCGCAAGGGGGCGGGAAGGAATGCGCAAAACTCGGACGCGCAAGCGCCGCGAGAATGCGAGCGCTTGTTTTCAACTCACCGTAGCACCGGCCGTCAGCCCCGCTCAATTTAGGTAAGCACTGCTGCTTGTCATTGCGGAGGACGGACCTAAAAACTCCCCCGTGAAGATCATGGGCAGACGAGGATCAGAATGATCATCAAGCCCAGCACGTCATGGCACAGCCGCTCGCCCCTCAGCAGGTTGGCGCACGTCCTCGAACGGATCGGACTCGCTTTGCTCGGGGCTGCCTGCGGGTTGTTCGTTGCCGAGGCGAGTCGTTTCATCGACCTCATTGGTTCGGGTGAAGCCGTGCTCGCCATGATCATTTACGGAGCTGTCGGCTTCTATCTCGGCATCGATCTGCCCCAGATTCCTCCGGATTACCGCACGCGCCTGCCGCAATGGCGCGGGCTGGGCAACAGTGCGGATATGGTGGAGCTGCTCACTGCAGCCGGTACCTTCATAACGTCGGTGACGGCGATCACGTCAGTCTCCAGTATCATTCTGGGCGAAACAATGAGTGCCCGCACGGCAGGCATCATCTGCGTGAGCTGGGCAATCGGCGCCACCATGCAGATCGCCGCCGGTATCATCGCGCGAATAACGTTGGGCCGTGCCGTGAAAAAGGCGAAGCTCGCGCTCTTCTTCCGGTGAAAGGTCAGGACAATCTCGACTGACGGAGTTTGAACATGCCGCTCTATATGTATCAGGCTGCCTACACGCCGGAATCATGGGCCGCGCAAATGAAGAATCCGCAAAACCGCGTTGAATCTGTTGGACGGCAGACGACAGAGGTGGTCGGAGGACAATTGATCGGTGGTTGGTATTGCCTGGGCGAATATGACGTGATGCTGATCGCCGATGTGCCGGATATCGAGAGCATGGCGGCCATCGCCGTTGCGATCGCGGCCGGTGGCGCCATCAAGTCCAGCCAGACGACGGCATTGATGACCGGGGCAGAACTTGTGGCGGCCCTGAAGAAGTCGGGGGCCGTCATCAAGGGTTACAAGCCTGCCCGATAGACATCGGTGGCTTCAGTCACCGGCTATCGTCCCGGCGTCGCATTCACCAGAGCGAGGATCTCCGCGCCGTAATGTTCCAGCTTCTTGTCGCCGATCCCCGGGATTTCGCGAAGCTGGTCGAGCGTTGTGGGATGCGCGCTTGCGATGCCGTCGATGGTGGCGTCGTGCAGGACAACATAGGCCGGCACGTTGCGCTTGCGTGCGACCTCCGAGCGCCAGGCGCGCAGCACGCCGAGCAGATCAGGATTGGCATTGTCGCTGCGCGGTGCCGCGAGATCACCGCGGCGGGATTTGCTGCGCGGGGCACGGCCGGTGCCGCCGGTTTCCTCGCGGAACATCAGCTCGATCTCGCCCTTCAGCACACCGCGCGCTTCTTCGGTGAGCTTCAGCGCATTGAAGGCGTCCGCATCTGCATAGAGAAAGCCGCGCGCCACCAGTTGCCGCATCACCGCACGCCATTGCTTCTCGGTGAGCTCGCCGCCGATGCCGAAGACCGAGAGCTTGTCGTGGCCGAATTGCTTGACCTTATCGGTGAGGCGGCCGATCAGGACGTCCACCAGATGCATGGCACCGAATTTCTGCCCCGTGCGATAGGCGCAGGACAGCAGCTTCTGCGCGGCGACGCTGCCGTTCCAGACCTTGGGCGGCGTCAGGCAATTATCGCAATTGCCGCAGCGCGTGCCGGTGGCCTCTTCGCCGAAGTAACCCAGCAGCCGCGTGCGCCGGCAATCGACGGTCTCGGCGAGGCCGACCAGCGCATCGAGCTTGCCGATGGACACGCGCTTGAAGGTCTCGGAGCCGGTGGACTCGTCGATCATGCGGCGCTGCTGCACGATGTCGGACAGGCCATAGGCCATCCAGGCATTGGACGGCTTGCCGTCGCGGCCGGCGCGCCCGGTCTCCTGATAATAGGCCTCGATGCTCTTCGGCAGATCAAGATGGCAGACGAAACGCACGTCGGGCTTGTCGATGCCCATGCCGAAGGCGACGGTGGCGACGATCACCACACCGTCCTCATTGATGAAACGGTCCTGATTGGTCTCGCGCAGGCGCGCGTCGAGGCCGGCGTGATAGGGCAATGCGAGAATGCCGGCCTTGTTCAAGGCGGCTGCGGTGTCCTCGACCTTGGCGCGCGACAGGCAATAGACCACGCCGGCCTCGCCGGAATGCCGGTCGCTGATGAAAGCCTGCAATTGCTTCTGCGCGTTGGTCTTGTCGACGATTTCGTATTTGATGTTGGGCCTGTCGAAACTCGCCACGAAATTCGGGGCGTCGTCGAGACCCAGCCGCTGCACGATCTCCTGCCGGGTCAGATCGTCGGCGGTGGCCGTCAGCGCGATGCGCGGAACGTTCGGGAACCGTTCGGCGATGACCGAGAGGCCGATATATTCGGGCCGGAAGTCGTGGCCCCATTGCGCCACGCAATGCGCCTCATCGATGGCAAAGAGGGCGATCCGGGCACGGCCGAGCATTGCGAGGCAGCGCGGTGTGACCAGCCGCTCCGGCGCGACATAGAGAAGGTCGAGTTCGCCAGCGAGCAATTGCCGCTCGACCTCGTTGGCCTCGTCCCAGGAGAGCGTGGAATTCAGCACCGCCGCCTTGACGCCTGCTTCGAGGAGGCCAGCGACCTGGTCGCGCATCAGCGCGATCAAGGGCGACACGACGATACCGCAGCCCGGGCGCAGCAGGGATGGCAACTGATAACACAGGGACTTGCCGCCGCCGGTCGGCATCAGCACCAGGCAATTGCCGCCATCGGTCACGTGGCGAACAATATCTTCCTGCGCACCGCGAAACCCCGGCAGGCCGAACACCGAATGCAGCACGGACAATGCGTCCGAGGTCTGGAACGCGTCTGGCTGATTTTTCGATTGACGCGAGGCGCCGGCGGGAACGGACATGGCGCAGGTCTATTCCTGATTCGCCGGTCGCGTATATCCTGGGGGATGCGTCGCTCCCTGGGAAATGGGCATTTCGCGGGGAATGTGTCATTCCCTGACATCGCGACGTTTCGCCTTGATCGCGCCGCTTTACCCCTGTCGATGAACCGGTCTAAGACAGGACAGCGCGAGCGCGCCGGCGTCGCTGCAATCGGGCAAAAAGAAAAGCCGTATGCCATTCATTTTGCGAATCTTTTCATGGCTTCTGAACCGTCGCCGCGGACCCAGGATACGTTGGCTGGCGGCCAATGAGAATGCCGCGCGAAAAGCGCGCCGGAAATTCAGGAAGGGGCCGAAATCGGCGATCCTGTCCCATGTCATCGCGCATAGGCCGCCCGTGACGCTGGTGGGGCGGCTGCCCGCGGTCGAAATCTGGAACCTGTCCGATCCGAAGCGTGTTGCGCTGTTATATCTGCAGCATGGCCGCCGGTTGCGGCTGCCGGCGCCAAAGGCGCTGATGGACGATGCGGTGAAGCGGGCCCGCGCCGCGGAATAGAGCAGCTCTCGTTTGCCGGACTGCGGACACCCTTGACGCACGTTCCCTGAGCGGGGAAGGTTCGCGCGTTTCCACGTTCCAGCAATGAAAGACTTCTGCATGATCAAGCGTCTCGGTCCCGGCAAGCGTCTCAGCCAGGCTTCCATCCATGGCAACACCGTCTATCTCGCCGGTCAGGTTCCCGATGAATATAGCGGCGACGTCAAGACGCAGACCAAGCAGGTGCTCGACAAGATCGACGCGCTCCTCAAGGAAGCCGGCACCGACAAGAACAACATCCTCAGCGCCACCGTCTGGCTGCCGAATATCAACGATCGCGATGCCATGAACACGATCTGGGATGCGTGGGTGCCCGAGGTCGGTCCGGCACGCGCCTGCGTCGAGTCGAAGCTCGCCGACCCCGCCATCAAGGTCGAGATCGCCGTCATCGCAGCGATTCCGTAAGCGATGTCACCCGTTGCCATTGCGGTCGCCCCCAACGGCGGCCGCAAGGTCAAGGCCGACCATCCCGCCGTGCCGCTGACGCCGGCGGAGCTGGCGGTGGCGGCCGCGCATTGCTGTGAGGCAGGTGCGGCCATGATCCATGCTCATGTCCGCAATCCCGACGGCAGTCACCTGCTCGATGCGGCGGCCTATCGGGACGCCATCGCGGCCATCCGCAGCGCAGTCGGCGACAGGCTCGTGATCCAGATCACCTCCGAGGCGCTCGGCAAATACACGCCGGCGCAGCAGCGCGCCGTGGTGCAGGCGGTGAAGCCGGAAGCGGCGTCGCTCGCGCTGCGCGAACTGGTGCCCGATGCCGGCGAGGAGCAGGCCTTCGCCGATCTGCTCGGCTGGATGAAGCGCGAGCGCGTGACGCCGCAGATCATTCTCTACGATGCGCAGGATGCCATCAGGCTGGCCGAGTTTCGCAAGCGCGGGCTGGTGCCGTTCGAGAAACTGCCAGTGCTGTTCGTGCTCGGCCGTTATACGGCGGGGCAGACATCAAGCCCGGCCGATCTGTTGCCGTTCGTGGATGGTGCTGCGCCAAAATTCGAGCACTGGAGCGTCTGCGCCTTCGGTGCGCAGGAGACCGCCTGCGTCACCGCCGCCGCATTGCTCGGCGGCCATATCCGCGTCGGCTTCGAGAACAACGAGTTGCTGCCGGATGGCAGCCGCGCCAAGGGCAATCAGGATCTGGTTGCCGCCGCGCGACGCGCGATCGAGGCGGTTGGATTGAAGCACGCCACGGCGGATGAGCTGCGCGCCGCGACGGCGGAGTAATCCACGCGCCGCGCATTCTTGCCTCTCCCCGCGCAGTGCAGGGAGAGGGAGCGTACTGCCGGCGCCAGGATGGCTTATTCGAACGACTACTTCCTCAAACCACCACTCACTCAAACCACGGCCATTCCGCGCCGCCATCATGGGTGACGGCGCCGCCCGGTGCCTGGCCCACGAGCCTGGCATATTTCGCCAGCGCACCGGCGCGGTGACGCGGCGGGCGCTGGGTCCATGCGGCCTTGCGCGCCGCAAACTCCGCCTCACTGATCATCAAATCCAACCGCTTCGCCGGGGCATCGATGCGGATCGGATCACCATCGCGCACCAGCGCGAGTGGACCGCCGATATAGGCTTCCGGCGAGACATAGCCGATACACATGCCGCGCGTTGCGCCGGAGAAGCGGCCGTCGGTGATCAGCGCGACCTTCTCGCCCATGCCCTGGCCGTAGATGAGCGCGGTGACTCCGAGCATCTCGCGCATACCGGGGCCGCCGACCGGACCCTCGTTGCGGATGATCAGCACGTCGCCTTCCTTGTAGCTGCGATCCTTCACGGCGGCGACGCAGCTCTCTTCATCCTCGAACACGCGCGCCGTGCCTTCGAACACCGTCTTCTTCAGGCCGGCGACCTTGATCACTGCGCCATCGGGCGACAGATTGCCCTTCAGCACCGCGACGCCGCCATCCGGCTGGATCGGCTTCGCTGAACTGTAGATGATCTCGCCATCGGCCTTGTTGGCGTTGCCGTATTCTTCCGCGATGGTTCGGCCGGTGATGGTGATGCAGGAACCATCGATATGGCCGCTCTCGACCAGTGCACGAATGACGACCGCCGTGCCGCCGATGTCATGGACATCCTTGGCGACATATTTGCCACCGGGCCGCAGGTTGCCGATCAGCGGCGTGCGGGCGAACACCTCACCGACATCGTCGATGGTGAATTTGATACCGGCCTCATTGGCGATGGCCGGCAGATGAAGTGCGGCATTGGTCGAGCCGCCGGTGGCAGCGACGATGGCGGCGCCGTTCTCCAGCGATTTGCGCGTAACGATGTCGCGCGGCAGCGGGCCATTGTTGCGCAGCATGTCCATCACCAGACGTCCGGCGCGCCGGGCGAATTGCGCGCGCTCCGCATAGACGCCGGGGATCATCGAGACATTGGGCATGGTGATGCCCAGCGCTTCGGAGACCATCGCCATGGTATTGGCGGTGAACTGGCCGGCACAGGCGCCGATGGTCGGCAGACACGCGCGTTCGATGGCGTCCAGCTCCTGCTTGTCGATATCGCCGGTCATGAAGGCGCCGACTGCCTCATAGGAGTCCAGCGCGGTCAGCGTCTTGCCTTTGTGCAATCCGGGCAGCGAGCTGCCGCCATAGATGAAGATCGACGGTACGTTGCAGCGGACCATGCCCATGATCACGCCGGGCAGTGTCTTGTCGCAGCCGCCGAAGCCGATCAGCGCATCGTAAGCGAGGCCGTGCATCACGGCCTCGATGGAATCGGCAATGATCTCGCGCGAGAGCAGCGAGAACTTCATGCCCTCGTGGTTCATGCTGATGGCGTCGGAGACGGAGATGGTCGAGAATTCGCGCGGCGTGCCGCCGGCTTCGGAAATGCCGGTCTTGGCGGCGTCGACCTGAAAGTCGTGGGTCATGTTGCAGGGCGTCTGCTCGCCCTTCATCGATACGACGCCGATCATCGGCCTCGCGATCGCCTCGTCATCAAGGCCCATGGCGCGCATGAAGGCGCGGTGCGGGGCACGGTCCAGGCCGTCGGTGGTCACGCGGGATCGCAATTTCTTCATCACTCGTATCTTTCGGTTTCTTGGTCTTGTCGTCGAATGCATTGAGGCCACGCCGCGGGGGCGTGGCCTCAGGACATCATATAACGAGATGCCGCGTTTTGCCTTACTGGATCGGCGCCACGATGGTCGGGTGCTTGAACTGCATCACGTCCATCTTCGGCAGCATGCCGGCCTCCTGGTAGATGTCGAGCATCTTCTGCATTGCCGGGAAGTTCGGCGCAGCACCGGGATCCCTGGCGAAGTCGTTGTCCTTCAGCAGATAGGTCTCGAGCACCGGGATCGGTGCCTTCATGACTTCGTTGACGACCTTCAGCGTCTCTTCGCGGTTGGCGAGCGCCTTTTTCATGCCAAGGGTGATGTCGGCGACATAGGCCTTGGCGATTTCCGGGTTCTTGTCGACGAAATCGGCGCGGCAAGCTTCGAGGATATGCACGATGTTCGGCATCGCCTCGTTCAGCGAGAACAGCTTGCGCGTGCCGCCCTTGGCTTCCATGCGCGCGGCGAAAGGCTGGTTCATGTTGATCGCATCGACGCGGCCCTGACGCAGGGCATCCTCGGAAGCGGCGAAGCCGATCTCGATCAGCTTGACGTCCTTCTCGGGGTCGACGCCTGCACCCTTCAGCAGCATCTTGAACGGCCCATAGGTGCCGCCGCCGATGACGGAGATGCCGATATTCTTGCCCTTGAGATCGGCGATGGTCTTGATCGGCGAGTCGTCCTTCACGGCCCAATAGACCGAGAAGCTGCCGGGTTTTTCCGACACGTGCTGCGCCACGATATAGGCCTTGAGGTTGCCGCCGGTGACGCCGTTGGCCAGCGACAGTACGCCCTGGGTGGCGCAGTCCAGCGCGCCGGCGGCGAGCGCCTGCGTCATCGGCGAGGTGCCCTGAAACTGGGTCCATTCGATATTGTAGGTCTTGCCGAGATTGGTGAATTCGGTCGGGCGCTTCATCATCCAGTATTTGGATTCTTCGGCCGGAATGGTCCAGCCGACCCTGATGGTCGGAATCGTCTGCGCCTGCGCTGCGCCCGACAGGGCCCCCGCCGCGAGAGCTGCCGCCATCAGCCACTTCGAAGAACCCAGCTTCATGCCCGCTCGCTCCGTTTGAGATGGCCAAACATGGCCATGAATGAATGATGGCCGAACTCGCCACCTGGCAAGCCCCGTTGTTTTGAAGCCTTTCATGCTTCAAATATTCTGGCAAGCGAGGTCCGTGCCCAACATTCATTCGTGCTGTGGCGCAACATTTGGCAGGCCCGCTGGCGCTGATATCGTCGTTGCTGCGGCTGCGGACGCGGCGTAGATAGCTCGCAGATGCGAGCAGCGTGGCTCGGCAGCAGAAGGACAGCGACGTCAAAATGGCGGAAGCAGCAGGCGATAAAGAGAAGCTTGGTTACCTCGGCCTCGGCCTGATGGGACTGCCGATGACCAAACGGTTGCTGGGTGCCGGTTACGATGTGGCTGTGTGGAATCGCTCGCCGGGCAAGGTGAATGCTCTGCTAGAGGTCGGCGCGAAAGCAGCCGCCAGTCCACTTGATGTCGTCGCGCATGCCAGCATCATCTTCATGTGCCTCACCGATGCATCGGCCGTAGAGGAAGTTGTGTTCGGCGGCAACGGCCTGTCCGGTGCCGACGGCAACGGCAAGCTGGTCGTCGATTTCTCCTCGATCCATCCGGACAAGGCCAGGTCCATCGCAGCGCGGCTGAAGGCCGCGAATGGGATGGGCTGGATCGATGCGCCGGTGTCCGGCGGCACCAAGGGCGCTGAGGAAGCCACGCTGGCGATCATGGCCGGCGGCGACGCTGCCGATGTCGAGCGCGTGCGTCCCTATATTCTGGCGATGGCGCGCAACTTCACGCATATGGGGCCGACCGGCGCCGGGCAGATGACCAAGCTCTGCAACCAGGTGATTGTGGGTTGCGCCATGGCCGTTCTGGCAGAAGCGACGCGACTTGCCGTGAATGCCGGCATTGACGCCAAACGCCTGCCGGAAGCGCTCGCGGGCGGCTTTGCGGATTCGATCCCGTTGCAGCTGTTCGTGCCGCGCATGGCGCAAGGCATTCACTCGCCGCCGCTGGGCCACATCCACACGATGCTGAAGGATCTCGATACGGTGGTCGATGTGGCACAGGACACATCGACGCCGGTACCGATGGCCGCGCTCGCGGCGCAGATTTTCCGCATGGGCAAGGCGGTGCGCGGTGCCGATGCCGATGCGCTGGAGATCTACAAGCTGTCGGCGCCCAAAGAGTGAAGATCAAGGAATGAAGGTTCTGGTGATTGGCGCGGCCGGCATGATCGGCCGCAAGCTCTGCGAGCGTCTGCTGAGGGACGGTCATGTCGGCGGTGGGGAAATCGGCGATCTGGCGATGGCCGATGCGGTCCCCAGCGATCTGGCCGGCGCGCGCAGCATCATGGTCGATCTTGCAAAACCGGATGCGCCCGCAGCACTGCTGGCGTCAAAGCCCGATCTGATCTTCCATCTTGCTGCGGTCGTCTCCGGCGAAGCCGAGCAGAATTTCGACAAAGGCTACGCGGTCAATCTCGACGGCACGCGCAATCTGTTCGAGGCGATCCGCGCGATGGGGGACGGTTATCGCCCTCGCATTGTCTATACCTCGTCAATCGCGACCTTCGGCGCGCCCTATAACGGTCCTATCGTCGACGATTTCTTTCACACGCCGCTGTCGAGCTACGGGACGCAGAAGGCAATTTGCGAATTGCTGCTGGCGGACTATACGCGCCGGGGTTTCTTCGACGGCATCGGAATTCGCCTGCCGAACATCTGCGTGCGGCCTGGTAAACCCAATGCTGCCGCCTCGGGTTTTTTCTCTAATATCATCCGCGAGCCGCTTGCCGGGCGCGAGGCCGTGCTGCCGGTAACCGACGACGTCGGGCAGACACATGCCAGTCCGCGCGCGACGACGGAATTCCTGCTTCATGGTGCGACGCTCGACAGCGCCCAGCTCGGCGCGCGCCGCACCGTGATGATGCCCGGCGTGCGGGCATCGGTCGCCGACATGATCGCGGCGCTACGCCGCGTCGGAGGTGACAGTGTTGTGACACGCATCAAGCATGTGCCAGATCCCGCCACTATGGCGATGGTTGCGGGATGGCCCACGATGTTCGATACCAAACGTGCACTGGCGCTGGGTTTCCAGCCGGAACCGGATTTCGATTCCATCATTCATGCTCATATCGAGGATGACCTCGATGGCGTCTTTGTGCGTTAGCGGTTAAGGACAATCATGGCGCGCGATATCATCATGGCGGCGGGAGGCATTGTCGTACAGCGGGGTGAGACGCCGCTATTTGCCGTGGTGTGCCTGCGCAAACGTGGCGACTGGGTTTTGCCGAAAGGCAAACTCGACAATGGCGAGACGCCGCGCGATGCGGCCGAGCGGGAGGTGCTGGAAGAGACCGGCCACGTCGCGTCGGTGCATGATTTTCTTGGTACACTGGCCTATCCACTCGGCGAACGGACCAAGGTTGTGCATTTCTGGCATATGGAGGCCGCGCCCGCGCCATCACGCAAGCTGATGAAGGACATCAGTGAAGTCGCGTGGCTGCCATTTGATGCCGCTCTGGCGCGGCTGACGCGCAGCCATGAATATGCGTTCCTCGCGCAGGTCGGGCCCATGGCGCTGGCCGCAGCAAGCACGGCGCCGGTCGTCGATGGTGAGCCGGTGCGGCCGGTTGCCGCCGGGCCTGTCAGCGTGCGGCGTGACACGGGATTCTTCGCGAAGATCAGGAACTGGCTGAACGGGTAAGTTCTCTCGTTGCAGCGATGGCTGAAGCGACAGGCTCAGTGCATGTTGGTTGCGTCGTCGAAGCGCAGCACATTGCCGAACGGGTCGCTGATCTTCGGGGCCGTATCGGTCGGATCAGGGCGCGCAAAGCGGGCCTGCTTGTCGTTGAGTTCCTTCGCGAAGGACGCAATATTGCTGCCGCGGATATAGACAACGCTGCCCGGTGTGCCATCGCCATAGTGTTCGCTGAGATGCAGCTTCAGGCCGCCGCGCGACACCTGCATATAGAGCGGGAAGTCTGGTCCGTAGCGATGTTCCCAGTCGATCGCAAAGCCGAGGAAGTCGACATAGAACTCCTTCGCCTTGGCGATGTCATAGATGCGCAGCACCGGGATTGCCGGTTCGAAGGCGACGTCGGTCATCGTTGTCTCCCGCTTGTAACGTGCGGGAGATTATCGCAGCGAATCCGTCATTAACTAGATCGTGCGCCTACGCCCCGCGCATGATCACGCCGTACCAGCCGAGACCTTTGTAAGTCTCATAGCCTGGCGTGGCGTGGAAGGCGACGAGGCCTCCCGAACGGTCGTGATAGAAGCCGCTGCGGCGGCCGTTCAGAGCCAGCGCGATGCGTTCGGTGAGCAGACCCTGTCCGTCCGACGAGGCGATCACCCGCAGGTTCGAATCCACCAGCAGCACGCGGGTCTTGTCGTCGTCGACGCGCACGCCTTCGACGATGGCGCGCGCCTGGGCTTCCCAGTCGAAATGAATCGCGAGCACGCCGATGGCGCGACCATTGGCCTTGCCGCCCTCGCGCACGCTGGCGCAATAGGTCGCGACCTGCGCATTGTCCAGGAGCGGCTGACGCTCGACGTCGCCCGCGGTGTAATCGTCGCCGGAGCGCAGTGTACTGGCATCGCGAAACCAGGCGGTGCCGGCGATGTTCTGGCCCCGTACATTGAAACGGTCACCACGGCCGCTGGCGACGACATTGCCGTTGAGATCGCAGAGCCACAAATCGAGATAGACGGTATAGGCACCGAGAATCACTGCGAGGCGCTCCGATACATGCGCGATGGTGGCATCGCTCGGCGCGGCCGCGCAGTCGACGACGGCGGAGTCGGTCGCCCACCAGCGCACGTCGCAGGTGCGTTCATAGAGATTGCGGTCGATCAGCTCGATGGCATTGAGAGACAGGTCGATCATGCGTTCGCCGCGCGAGCGTTCGGTCATCTTCTCGATCGACGCCATCAGGCTGCCGGTGCGCGCGGTGAGCTGGGATTCCAGATCGCGCGCGATGGTCTCGACCTGCTGGCCGACATTGCGCACTTCCTGCGCCACCACAGCGAAGCCGGCGCCCTGCACACCGGCGCGCGAGCTTTCGATCAGCGCGTTGAGCGCCAGCATCTTCATCTGGTTGGTGATGTGCTGGATCGACCTGGTCTTCTCGCAGGCGATCTCGTTGACCTCGGCGGTCAAGCGCCCGATCAGTGCAGAGATATCGGAGCTGTCGTCGGTCACATCAGTCGCATTGGCATGCGCAGAAGTGTTGCTGCGGTTCATTGCCAAGACCATTGTTGCATCCCCGTTGACAGCAACCAGTTACCTCTCGGTTATCGCCCGGTCATGGTTAATCCGAGCTTAATTTTCCGTGCTGCGGGTTGCGGGAACCGTGCACGAATAAGCGGCAGGAACGCGCAACAGGCAGTGTCTCATTGCGTCTGATCGCGCGTGGACCACGTTCACACGAAGGTCGGCGCCACCGACCGCACAAATTAGGGCGTCATTAGTGATGCTTACGCACATGCTCCCGATTGTTGTGCCGAACAACGCGATATCAACCAGACTCGGGCAGGCTCAGGGTTTCATAGGCTGAGCCATTGTGATGAGCGTTCTCGAAGACCTGACCGGTGCGACCACATCGGAAATATCCGACGAACTGATCTTTCTGATCGCCTCGGCCTCCAGCCCCGAGCAGCGCAAATATGCGGCTGACCTGTTTCGCTATTTCGCCAAACAGCTCGAATTCGAGTCCTATCGGCGCGGGCAGCAGAGCATGGCCGTTCCACAACTTCCGTCGCCGGCCATGATCATCGATGCGACGCCCGAACAGGACGAGGCGCCGGCGATCCAGCCGTCTGACGATCCTTGTGAGGACCTGTACGTCAGCCTGATCCCGCCGGTGCGCTGGCAGGATTGACGGCGGCGCGACAGTTTTACGTCAGATCCGTTGCTTCCTAACGATTGGCTTAACCATTCGCAGGCCAAATAGTCGCGAGTGATTCGAGCGTTGCAATCGTGAAGAGTGGGCGTCCCAGTGAGTGTAGTTATTCCCTTCCCCATGCGTGCGGTGGCCCCCCAGGCCGATGAGTGCGAAATCGATCTGCTGAGCGCCGTCGATCTGGCAATCCGCGATCTCCGTGAAATCTCCCAGACCGCCAATGACATCGCGCAGGCACGTGCGCGTGAATGCCTGGCCATGCTGGAAAGCGCCTATCACGGCGCCCTGCAGGCTGACGCATTCTGATTCAGAGAAGAGAAAATCAGCGATGCTGTTTCTGGTGATCTCGAATCCACGCGCGGATCGTCCGTCCGACATGGCGGCAAGCCGGCAAAGCTTCTGGCCGTGGATGGCGGGGTATCAGGCGTCGGGCATCTGCCAGCACATCTATCCCCGCGTCGGCCGCGGCGTGGTCGTGGTGTTCAAGGTTGACAGCAATGATGTGCTGCATCGCATCCTGAATGAATGGGCCGATATCATTCCGGCGCAGTTCGAGGTCTATCCGCTGGTCGATCGCGATGCGACGGCGAAGCTGCTGGCATCGCAGGTCGCGGCTTCAAAATAAGGTCGCAGCTACAGTTCCCGACCCGTCATTTCGTGCCGAATCCATCGCCTGACGCCATGGACTTGGCAAATCCGCGTCGCTATATGCGTCGTCTCTCCCTTACCAGTATCGGGTACTTTCCATGACGACCACTGATACCGCTGCACCCGTTTCCCAGCCGTTCCAGGCCGAAGTCGCCGAATTGCTGAACCTGATGGTTCACTCAGTCTATTCCGAAACCGACATCTTCCTGCGCGAGCTGGTCTCCAATGCGTCGGATGCCTGCGACAAGCTGCGCTACGAGGCGATCGCGAACCCGTCGCTGATCCCCGACGGCCAGTCGCCCAACATCACGATCGTTCCGGACAAATCAGCCAATACCCTGTCGATCGTCGATACCGGCATCGGCATGGATCGCCAGGAGCTGATCGACAATCTGGGCACCATCGCGCGTTCCGGCACCAAGTCGTTCCTGTCGCGCCTCACCGAAGCCAAGGATGGCTCGAACCTGATCGGCCAGTTCGGCGTCGGCTTCTATGCGGCCTTCATGGTGGCCGAGAAGATCGTCGTCACCAGCCGTCGCGCCGGTACCCACGATGCCTTCACCTGGACCTCCACCGGCGGCGCCGGTTTCGAGATTAGCCAGGTCGCTGACGGCATGAGCGTGCCGACTGGCACGTCGATCGTGCTGCATCTAAAGGACGACGCGAAGAAGTATCTCGAAACCTACGAGATCGAGCGCATCGTGTCAGCCTATTCGGACAACATCCAGTTTCCGATCATGCTCAAGGACGGCGATGCCGAGCCGCGCCAGATCAATTCGGCGAGCGCGCTGTGGCAGCGCTCCAAGTCGGAACTGAAGCCGGAAGACTACAGCGCGGCCTACAAGTCCATTGCGCATGCCTATGACGAACCGGCGATGACGCTGCATTACCGCGCCGAGGGGCGCTATTCCTATGCGGTGCTGCTGTTCGCGCCGTCGCAGAAGCCGTTCGATCTGTTCGAGCCGAACCGCAAGGGCCATGTGAAGCTCTATGTCCGTCGCGTGTTCATCACCAATGATGCGGATCTGCTGCCGTCCTATCTGCGCTTCATCCGCGGCGTGATCGATGCCGAGGATCTGCCGCTGAACCTGTCGCGTGAGATGCTGCAGAACAATCCGCAGCTGACGCAGATCAGGAAGGCCGTGGCCACCCGCGTGATCGGCGAGCTGGAGACGCTCAGCGAGAAGGACGCCGAGACCTTCGCCAAGATCTGGGACGCTTTTGGCCCGGTGATCAAGGAAGGCATCTACGAAGACTTCGAGCGCCGCGAGAAACTGCTGGCGCTGTCGCGTTTCACCACGACATCAGGCGAGAAGCGCTCCCTGAAGGACTATGTCGCGGACCTGAAGCCGAACCAGACCGAGATCTATTACCTCGCCGGCGACAGCCTCGATCGTCTGAAGTCGAATCCGAAGCTGGAGGCCGCCAAGTCACGGGGCATCGAGGTGCTGCTGCTGACCGACGCTGTCGACGCGTTCTGGTCGTCGGCACCGCTGGATTTCGACGGCAAGCCGCTGAAGTCGCTGAGCCAGGGCGAGGTCAATCTCGACCTGATCCCGCGCATTGATGAAGACGCGACCAAGGACGAGCCGAAGACCGAGACCGACGAGGCGGCGACCATCGCCGTCATCAAGGAAGCGCTCGGCGAGCGCGTCTCCGACGTGAAGGCCTCGACCCGCCTGACCAGCTCGGCGTCGTGTCTGGTTGCCGGCGGCGCCGGCCCGGACCGCGAGCTGGAGCGCATGCTGGCGATGCAGAACAGAGGCTCCGTGACCAAGCCGATCCTCGAGATCAATCTGCGCCATCCGCTGGTGGCGAAAATTGCGGGCGCCGACAAGGCGGCTGGCGGCGAGGCGTCGGATATCGCGTTGCTCCTGCTCGAGCAGGCGCAGATTCTCGACGGCGAATTGCCGGAAGATTCTGCGGCCTTTGCAAACCGTCTCAACCGGCTGGTGCTGCGCGGGCTGTGATCGCTGACCATTCACGGCGCGGGGCATTGGTCCCCGCGCTTTTGATGCCAAGGAATTCCACCATGAGCACCGTCTTCGAAAAACTCATTGCGAAATACGCCGAACGCGGCGATTTCGAGCGCCTGCAGGGTTATCGGGACGATCGTCTGGCCATCCTGAAGAGCATTCAGGATGGGACATACGAGAAGATGCACCTGATCTCCGACACCGATCCTGTCTCGATGGTCGCGGAGATCGAGCGGGAACTCGCCTGTATCGACGCCGCGCTGAAAAAGCGCATGCAATGACCGCGCGCGTGCGTTGCAGCAATCGTCGTTGGGCGTGGTCTTGAACTAACGCAAAGCTGATCTGCACATTTCGGCTAAGTCGAAAGATTATCTGGTTCGTCCCGAGCTTCTCACATAGCGTGCGCCCAAATTGAAAATCTGGGAGGCATTGATGAAATTCGGACTGTTGTCGACGGCTGCTGTGTGCGGTCTTCTTTTTGCAACATCGGCTTCGGCGCAAGGCGTCAAGATCGGCATTCTCAACGATCAGTCCGGCGTCTATGCCGATTACGGCGGCAAATATTCGGTCGAAGCCGCGAAGATGGCAATCGAGGATTTCGGCGGCGAAGTGCTCGGCAAGAAGATCGAACTGGTCACCGCCGATCACCAGAACAAGCCCGATCTCGCCGTCTCCATCGCGCGGCGCTGGTACGACGTCGAAGGCGTCGACATGATCACCGAACTCACCACCTCGTCGGTAGCGCTGGCGGTGCAGGAACTGTCGAATCAGGAAAAGAAGATCGACATCGTCGTGGGCGCGGCCTCGTCGCGCGTCACCGGCGATGCCTGCACGCCCTATGGCTTCCACTGGTCGTTCGATACGCGTGCCTTGGGCGTCGGCACCGGCGGCGCGCTGACCGAAGCCGGTGGTGATACATGGTTCTTCCTCACGGCGGACTATGCCTTCGGCTATTCGCTGGAGAAAGACACCGGTGACATCGTGAAGTCCAAGGGCGGCAAGGTGCTCGGCGCCGTTCGCCATCCGCTGAACTCCTCTGACTTCTCGTCGTTCCTGCTGCAGGCTCAGGCTTCCAAGGCCAAGGTCATCGGCCTTGCCAATGCCGGCCTCGACACCACCAACGCCGTGAAGCAGGCGGCTGAATTCGGAATTGTCGCCGGCGGCCAGAAGCTCGCGGGCCTCCTGCTGACGCTGGCCGAAGTCAACGGCCTCGGCCTGCAGGCGGCGCAAGGCCTGGTGTTGACGGAATCGTTCTACTGGGATCGCGACGACAAATCGCGTGAGTTTGCCGATCGCTTCTTCAAGCGCACGCAGCGCATGCCGAACATGATCCAGGCCGGTACCTATTCATCGACGCTGTCCTACCTCAAGGCGGTGAAGGCAGCCGGCACAAAGGATTCCGACGCGGTCGCCAAGAAGCTCAAGGAACTTCCGGTTGACGACGCCTTCGCCCAGGGCGGCAAGGTGCTTGCCAATGGCCGCATGGTGAAGGACCTCTATCTGTTCGAGGTCAAGAAGCCGTCGGAATCGAAGAAGCCGTGGGACTACTACAAGCAGCTCGCCGTGGTGCCCGGCGACAAGGCCTATCCGACCGCAGCCGAGAGCGGCTGTCCGCTGACGAAGTAAAATCGAAGCGCTGATCTTCCTTAACCTCTCCCCGCATCGCGGGGAGAGGTCGGGGCCGGCGCGAAGCGACGGCTCCGGGTGAGGGGCGAGGTATGGCGGAAAATACAAGCTCTTATTCGCGGGTCGGATGGTGCGATCCGAGGGTGTGGCAAGTGGGGCAAGCTCAATGCCATGCCCCTCACCCGAAATACTCGCTCCGCTCGCATTTCGACCTCTCCCCGCGCAGAGCGGGGAGAGGTTAAGAAGATAACCCCCTAATACCCCGTCATTTCCAGATAGCCTGTACCGCTGTGGCTGCCGGTGAAGCTCACCGGTCCTTCCCAATAGGGGAAACTCGTCGCCATCCAGCTCTTGGAATTCAACGGCGAGGTTGCGATCTGTAACCCGCGTGATGCGATCGATACCTTCCATGATGTCGGGATCCTGCGGCCGGCGATCTCCGTCATGACTGTCGGCGCCATATCTATCGCGCCTGGGGCAAGCTGTTCGGATTTTCCATCGGTGATCCAGTTGCCGGCAAAATAATGCGCGCCGTCCTTCTGCCTCAGACGAAACAGCATCAATTTCTCGTTTTCTGGCAGATGCAGCGAGAACCAGTCCCAGCCGGTCTGGTCCGAAGCCAGCGGCTGGCTGGAATATTCCCTGTCCATCCAGGCGCGGCCGGTGACGGCGATCTCCTTGCCGTCGACAATGAGTGCACCACGCGCAGTGAAATAAGGCTGGCTGTAATAATATGAGGCCTGACCGCGTTCGGACTTCCGGCTGTAGCCGTTGTCGCCTTGCAGTACGAGCGGCTGCAGTGCATCGAGACGGAGCCGGTAGCTGAATTCCGCCGACGATGCGGATAGGTCGAGCGGCGCAACCGACATGTCGTCGAAGTTCTCGAGCCCGCGCATCTCCCACGCATCGATCCATGCGCGGAACGGCGCCGCGGTCACGCCGGCTTGTCCGACTCCGCCGCGGGCAAAGGTTTCGGCCGCATGATGCGTTGTTGCCGATGTCACCGCCGCATGGCCCATCCAGATCTGCGGCGTTGCCCAGCCATCGCCTTGCGCGCCGGAGGCCATCGCCTGACGAAACAGCGTCCACTGCGCACCATAGGCATTGCCGGAGGCGTCAGTGAGATTGGCGGTGAGGTACCACCATTCGATGCGGTAGTCCGGGTGCGGGCCGTGATCTGCGGGGAACGTGAGCGCGCGGCCTGGCAGGACAGCCGTAAAGCCTTCGGCATCGCGGCCGAGACCTGCAAAGCCCTGTGCGAGCACGCGCGAACCGCCGAGGCCGAGCAGCGCGGCGGCACCGATGAGGCTACGACGCGTGAGGCGACTACCGCTCATTGGCGAATACCTTCACCAGAGTGGCCGGCTGCATGCGCAGCAGTTTCAGGATCGGGAGCAGGGCTGCGAGCAATGAGGCCAGCATGGCGACGCCGAGCAACTGGACCAGCTGCAGCGGAAAGACATGGAACGGCAGCCGCCAGCCGAAGGCCTTCACATTGACGATGGCGATGAGGCACCACGCCACCAGCAGGCCGAGCGGCAGCGCAAGCAGTGAGGTGATCAAGGCGACCGACAGCGTCTTCAGCAACTCGATGCCGGCGAGACGGCGGCGTGTGATGCCGATGGCCCAGAGCGGCGCCAGTTGGGGCAGGCGCGAATTGCTCAGCGTGAGCAGGCTGGTGAGCAAGGCGACGCCGGCGACGCCGAGCGTGAAGGCGTTGAGCGCGGCGGTCACCGCGAATGTACGGTTGAAGATCGCCAATGATTCCGTTTTCACCGTCGTCTGATCGGCGAGGTTGCGGCCATCGAGACCGAAGCGTGCGCGAATGGCCGTGATCAGCGCCGGGACATTAGCGGGCGCGACGCGCAGGCCCATGCGGGTCTGCGAAATGTCAGGGAAATGTTTGACCAGCGCATCGATGTTGACGCCGATCTGGCCTTTCGGATTGCCGTAATCCGCATACACGGCAACGACGTCGAGCGGCCAGTTGCCGGTCGGCGTCGGCACGTCCAGACGATCGCCGGGTTTGAGCTTCATGCGCAGCGCGAGTTGTTCGCTGATGAGCGCGCCGTCGCCGCTGCGCACGCGATCCCATGCATCGCTGGTGGAATCCAGCAGCGGCCATTGATCGCGATAGGTGGCGTGATCGGCGAAGCCGAGAAGCTCGATTGGCGCGCCGTTGAACTGTATGTCGGTGCGGCTGCCGGGCAGAACTGCCTGCACGTCGGGGCGGGTCTTCAGCCAGGTCTTGATCTCGATCGCCTGTGCTTCGCTCGCGGCGTTCAGATAGATCTCCGACGCCAGCCGTCCGTCGAGCCATCCCGTAAAGGTCCGGCTGAAACTCTCGACCATGGTACCAACGCCGACATTGACGGCGAGCGCCAGCAGCAATGCCATCAGCGCCAGCGACAGGCCGGAGAGTTGCAGCCGGCTGTCGGCCCAGAACCATGTGACGAGGGGGCGTCGCGTGCTGCGTTCGCCGCCGGCAAGAACGATGCCGAGGATCACCGGCAATGCGAGTGCTGCGCCGAGCAGCAGTGCCGCCAGCACGAAGAAGCCCGCGATCAGGGAATCACCAAGCCACAGCGCAAGTCCTGCAGCGAGGAATACGAGCAACGCGCCCGTGCCTTGCAGCCGTAGCCAGCGATGCTGTGCCTGTTGCCAGGCATAGGGCTGCGCGGTGGCGAGCAAGGGGAGGCGGACAGCTTTCAGCAGGCTCGATGTCGCGGCCAGCAGCGCGCCGATGATGGAAATCGCAAGACCGGCGAACCACCATTCGGGCTTCAGTGTCAGTTGCCCCGGGATTTGCGCGCCATAGAGTCCGCGCAGGCTGGCGGCGACATCGGGCAGCAGCGATGCGGCGATGAAGTAGCCGCAGACGAGGCCGATGACGCCGGCAATCAGAGCGATGCTGACAAGTTCCAGCACCAGTACGCTGTTGAGCTGCCGCGCCGAGACGCCGCAAGCCCGCAAGGTGCGCAGCATCGGCAGCCGCTGCTCGAAGCCAAGGCCGATGGCGGAGTTGACGATGAACAGGCCGACGAAGAAGGACAGCAGGCCGAAGGCGGTGAGATTGAGATGGAAACTGTCGGTGAGACGTTCGAGGTCGGTCTCGGCATCCGGCTGCACCAGCCGCAACCGATCGCGGGCGACGCTCTCAAGCGACGCGCGGGGGCCCTTGGCGCTGCCGATCAGCAGACGCGAGATCTGATCCGGCATCTTCAGCAGTTTCTGGGCGATGCCGATATCGACGACCAGCACGCCGGGTGCGAGCTGCGGCTGCAGCTTCAATGGCGGCAGTAGCGCTCCGTCATTGAGCGCAGGCGTCGCACCCTCAGTAAGGCCGAGGCTGGCCAGTGTTTCCGGTGCGATCAGGGCTTGTCCGGGCGGTGTGAGAAAGGCCTGTGCGCCGGTCCTGCCGGTCTCCGCCGCGGCGCTGGCTTCTACGGGCATGGTCACCGGCTCGATGCCGAGCAGGCGCACCGAGCGGCCGGCGATTTGCACACGACCTTCGACCACGGGCGAGACCGGCCAGCCGGCGCGGCGCAGATCGACGAAGAGTTGTTGCGCAAACGCGCTGCCATTGCCGGCCACCAGCATCGGCGTGCGCGTGCCGCCGAAAGCGGCGGCGGCGCGATCATAGCTGGTGCGGGCCTGCTGGTTGAGCGCCTGCACGCCGCTCCACAATGCGGTGGCGGCGATCAGGCCGATCAGGAGCGTCGCGAACTGCATCGGATGCCGGCGCCAGTGGCTGAGCAGCACCGCGAGAATCCAGAGCGCGCGTCTCACGCGATCAGTCCGGCATGAAGATGGACGTGGCGATCCAGCGTGGCGGCGAGGCGCTCGCTATGGGTCACCATCAGGAAGCCGCAGCCTGTGCGTGCCACCAGATCGCGCGCCAGTTTCAACACCTCATCGGCCGTGTCTTCGTCGAGATTGCCGGTGGGCTCATCGGCCAGCAGCAGTAGCGGTTTCGAAGCCAGCGCGCGGCCGATGGCGACGCGCTGCTGCTGGCCGCCGGAAAGCTGCTCGGGATAGCGTCTGAGCAATGCGCCGAGGCCGAGCCGTTCAGTGAGTTCGTTCTGCCAGGCCGCGTCATGCTTGCCGGAGATACGCGACTGAAACGCCAGATTGTCGGCGACCGACAGCGAGGGGATCAGGTTGAATTGCTGGAACACGAGGCCGAGGCGATCGCGGCGCAAGGCGGCGCGGGCGGAATCGTTGAGACCGGTGACGATGATGTCGCCGAGCTGGATCGCGCCGCCGTCGACCTCATCGAGGCCGGCGATCAGATGCAGCAGCGTGCTCTTGCCGCTGCCGGATTCGCCGGTCAGCGCCACGCTCTCGCCAGCGGCAACCGTGAGATCGACGCCGCGCAGCACGGCGACCTGTTCCTGGGCTGAACGATAGGATTTGGTGAGATGGCGAACCGTGAGCATGCGGCGCCATCATAACAGAAGCATAGCGCCTGCGCGATGACGCCGGCGTTACCGCTTGCGTTCCGATACCAGCGCCAGCAGTACCGTTGCCGCCATGAAGCAGGCGGAGGCGCCGAAAACCCAATGCGGCAGCGCATGGTCCATGAACCAGCCGAAGAGAATAGGGCTGATGATGCCGCCGAAATTGAAGCCGGTGGAAACGATGCCGAAGGCACGGCCGGCAGCGCCGGGAGGGGCGGCCTCGCGGACCAGCATGTCGCGTGATGGCGTCAGCACGCCGCCGAGGAAGCCTGCGATAGTCATGGCGGCGACGATCACCGGCGTCGGCAGTGTGAACACTGCGATGGCGCAGATGATGGCGGCGTTGATGGTGAAGCACACCGCGGCGACCCGGCTGTGATGCCGGGTGCGGTCGGCCAGCCAGCCGCCGGCGAGCACGCCGATGGCGCTGGCAGCGAGGAAAGCGGTGAGTGCGATATTCGCCGATGACAGCGACGTGCCGTAGCCGTTCATCAGTGCGACGATGCCGAAGCTGTTGATGCCGTTCTGCGACAGCGACAGCAACGTGAAGAACAGCGTCAGCATCAGGATCGCCGGGGTCATCATGCTGACCTTCGGCGACTCGGAGCCCTTGGCATCATCGCCATCCGCCATCGCGCCGGCATCGGGAATGCCGACCACCATCAGCATCAGTGCGATGGCCACGCCGATGGCGCCGGCGACGATCAGCGCGCCCTGGCCGCCGATGCCGACCAGCAACGCAGCCATCAGCGGCGGTGCGACCGCGCCGCCGACAAAGCCGGCAAAGGTATGGATCGAGAAGGCGCGGCCCATCTTCGACTCGTCCATATGGGCGGCGAGGATGGCGTAGTCAGCCGGATGATAGACGCTATTGGCAAGGCCGAGCAGCGCGGCGCAGACAATCAGCGCAGGATAGCTCAGCAACAGGCCGAGCGCGATCAGCGCGCAGCCGCCGAGCATGACGCCGAGGATCAGGATCTTGCGCGCGCCGATACGGTCGACGAGATAGCCGATCGGGGCCTGGGTGAGGCCGGAGACGACGGCAAAGGTAGTCAGCGCGAAGCCGAGCTCGATATAGCCGACGCCGAGCCGGTCCTTCAGGAACGGGAACAGCATCGGCAGCACGAAGATGTGGAAGTGGCTGACCCAATGCGCGGTGGAAATTGCCGCCAGCGTCCGCGTCGCCGAAGGGGCGTGGTCTCGCGATGCGAGATGCGAGGTCGAGGCCGGAATATCGACCATATGCGTTTCCACCCAAGGCGGCTGATGGCCGCTTTTTGCAGCCTCGAAAAGATGCGCTATGCCTACGTTCGCAGCAGGTTAATGTCCATGAGCGCTGCGACATGCAGGTGTTGCGGCCCGTGCAGGGCGGCACCGGCCCAGGCGACCGTGACCTGAAAATGCGACATGATTGAGCAGCATGACGAGCCGCCCGATTTTTAAGCCGCTGCGGATTTTGCTGTCGGAAGGCACCAGCACCTCCGCGCGGGAGGCTGTCACCGTGCTCGGCCTCGCCGGCCATGTGGTGGATGTCTGCGACCCCGCCGCTGCCGGGCTGGCGCGGTTCTCGGGATTTGTCCGCACATATCACCGCTGCCCGGGGATGCGGGACGACCCATTGGGCTTCCTGTGCTTTATCGAGGATCTGTTGGCGACAGGTGACTACGACGTGCTGCTGCCGATCCACGAACAGGGCTTTCTGTTCGCGAAAGTGCAGGAGCGGTTGAAGACGCGCACGGGCCTCGCGCTGCCGACCTTCGATAGCTACCGCAGGGCGCATAGCAAGGCTGGCTTCAGCCGCGTATTGAGCGAGCTGGGATTGCCGCAGCCGGAGACGCGGATCGTCGCCAGTGTTGATGCATTGCGCGCTTCTGTCCGCTTTCCCTGCGTCATCAAGACGGCGATCGGCACTGCCAGCCGCGGCGTCTGGAAGGTGCGTGACGACGCTGACCTTGCTCTGGCCGTGAGAGAGGTCGAGGCTGGCAACGGCTTTGTCGGCGAGGTGCTGGTGCAAGCATGTGTCACCGGCGCAACCGAGAAGGCTCAGGGTGTGTTCTGCCGCGGCGAACTCGTCGGCTTTCACGCCTATCGCCAGATCATGGAGGGGGCCGGCGGCGGTGATGCCCTCAAGCGCAGCGTGCGACGCGACCGCGTGCGCGACGACCTCGCGGCCATCGGCCGGCATCTCGCCTGGCACGGCGCTCTATCCGTTGACTTCATCATGTCCGGCGACGGCAGCGGACCATTCTATATCGACTGCAATCCGCGGCTGGTGGAGCCGATGGCGGCTTATCTGGCCGGCGTCGATCTGGTCGCCCTGTTGCTGCGTGTTTCGCTAGGCGAGACCCCGGAGGTCGCGCCGGCAAGGTGCGAGGGCGTCGTCACGCATCAGGCCATGCAGGTGCTGCTTGGCAGCGCGCAGCGCGGCGGCGACAGGCGCGTTCTGCTGCGCATCTGCCGCGATATCTGGTGCCGGCGTGGCGACTACGCCGGCAGTACCGAAGAGCTCACGCCGATTCGCATGGACTGGTTCGGCGCAGTGCCGCTGGTGATGACTGCGCTGTTGCTGCTGGCGTCGCCAAAGCTGTCGCATGTACTGGCGAAACGCGGCTGGGGCGCGCATCTGCTCGATGCCAAAACGGTTGCGACGATCGAAAGCGAGGCGTTCTAACATTCACAATCGCAGGGATTGATGTGTATCAATGTACGTCATGCCCATCCGGCTATCCCAAGGTGCCCCGCAACTCCGCGCGGCCAATAGAAACCCGGGATGCGCATGACAAAGCTGATGGCTGCATCGTCGTTCGCGGTGCCTTGTGCAAATGCAGCCGCGCAGCCGGGCGGCTTCCTGTCCCACCTTGGCCCGGCCGATCTGCGCCAGTTGTTGGCGCTGGGCGAGCGGGTGCCTTACGCCGCACAGGATGTCCTGTTCACGCAGACAGCCCCGGCCGGCAAATGCTTCAGCGTGGTCGAGGGTGTGGTCGGCATCTACAGGACCGAATGCGATAATCGCCGCCAGATCATAAGTTTTGCGCTGCCGGGCGACATCCTCGAGATCGCGACACAGGGGCATCATGAAGTGTCCGCCGCCGCAATCGGCCCTGCAGTGGTGTGGGAAATTCCGCGTGAGAAGTTCGCGCAATTCGCCAGTCATCGGCCCTATGTGCTGAACGAGATCATCGCCCTGATGGCGGCCGAGATTGCCGAGGCGCATGACAGAATGTTCTCGCTGGGCCGCCGCGCGGCGGAAGAGAAACTCCTCGTGTTTCTGACATATTGGCGCAATCGGCTGGTGCAGCTCGGCCGCGATGTCGATCCGCTGCCGGTGCCGATGAGCCGGCGGGATATTGCCGACTATCTCGGCCTCACCGTCGAGACGGTCTGCCGGACGCTGGCCAAGCTCGAACGCCGAGGTGCGATCGAAATTCTGCCGGGCAGAGTCCGGTTGTTGGACACCGAATTCGCCCTGGCTTCCGCTTTTGCCTAACCCAGAGCGCTTGCGACGGGCCATCTCCCTGCAACTTTGATTTCGATCAATTCACCGAGCGCACCGCCGTGATTGATGGACGCGTGTTCGGGGAAGAATCATCATGACGAAACAGATTGACAGCGTGAAGTGGATGACGATCGGTGAGGCCGGTCTGGCCTTGATCTTCGCGGCCATCGTGTTTCTCTCCATCATCGCAGCGGCCAAGGCGGAAGATACGGCCTTTGCCTTCCACGTGACGCTGGCCGGCTTCGCCAGCCTGGCTTCCGTGTTCGTCATCCTCAATCGCTATTTCGAGCGCGGCGAGCTGCCACCGCAGGAAATTAACGGGCGGCCGAATTACAATTTCGGGCCGATCAAGTTCGCCACTGCGGCCTCGGTGTTCTGGGGCATCGCCGGCTTCACCGTGGGCCTCCTGATCGCCATGCAACTTGCCTGGCCGGATCTGAATTTCAACCTGCCCTGGACCAGCTTTGGCCGGTTGCGGCCGCTGCACACCTCGGCAGTCATTTTCGCCTTTGGCGGCAACGTGCTGATCGCCACCTCGTTCTTTGTGGTGCAGAAGACCTGCCGCACCCGTCTCGCCGGCGATCTCGCGCCGTGGTTCGTCGTGCTCGGCTACAACTTTTTCATCGTGATCGCCGGCACCGGCTATCTGCTCGGTGTCACGCAATCCAAGGAATATGCCGAACCGGAATGGTATGCCGATCTCTGGCTGACCGTCGTCTGGGTGACTTATCTGCTGGTGTTCCTGATGACGCTGGTGAAGCGCAAGGAACCGCATATCTTCGTCGCCAACTGGTTCTATCTCGCCTTCATCATCACCATTGCGGTGCTGCATCTCGGCAATAACCCGGCGCTGCCCGTCTCGATCTTTGGCTCCAAGTCATACGTCGCCTGGGCCGGCGTGCAGGATGCCATGTTCCAGTGGTGGTATGGCCATAACGCGGTGGGCTTCTTTCTCACCGCGGGCTTCCTCGCCATCATGTATTACTTCATCCCGAAGCGAGCGGAGCGGCCGGTCTATTCCTATCGCCTGTCCATCGTGCACTTCTGGGCGATCATCTTTCTCTATATCTGGGCCGGCCCGCATCACCTGCACTATTCGGCACTGCCCGACTGGACGCAGACGCTGGGCATGACCTTCTCGATCATGCTGTGGATGCCCTCCTGGGGCGGCATGATCAATGGCCTCATGACGCTATCCGGCGCATGGGACAAGCTGCGTACCGATCCGGTGCTCCGCATGCTGGTGGTGTCGGTGGCGTTTTACGGCATGGCGACCTTCGAAGGCCCGCTGATGTCCATCAAGGTGGTCAATTCGCTCAGCCATTACACCGACTGGACCATCGGCCACGTGCATTCCGGTGCGCTCGGCTGGGTCGGCTTCGTGTCCTTTGGCGCGCTCTACTGTCTCGTGCCGTGGCTGTGGAATCGCAAGCAGCTCTACAGCCTCAAGCTGGTGGAGTGGCACTTCTGGATCGCGACGCTGGGCATCGTTCTGTACATCTCGGCGATGTGGGTGTCGGGCATCCTTCAGGGACTGATGTGGCGCGCTTACACGTCGCTGGGCTTCCTGGAATATTCCTTCATCGAAAGCGTCGAGGCGATGCACCCGTTTTATATCATCCGCGCAGCGGGCGGCGGGCTGTTCCTGATCGGGGCGCTGATCATGGCCTGGAATTTGTGGATGACCGTGCGCGTTGGCGAGGCGGAAGAGGGCGCGCTATCGAGCCCCGGCGCCACGTTGCAGCCCGCTGAGTGAGGATCAATCATGTCATTCTGGAGCCGGCACCAAATCTTCGAGAAGAATTCGATCATCCTGATCGTGGGTATCATTCTCGTTATCGCTATTGGCGGCATCGTCGAGATCGCACCTTTGTTCTATCTCAAGAGCACCATCGAGGCGGTCGAGGGCATGCGGCCCTATACGCCGCTCGAACTTGCGGGACGCAATGTCTATGTCCGCGAGGGCTGTTATCTCTGTCATTCGCAGATGGTGCGGCCGCTGCGCGACGAGGTCGAACGCTACGGGCACTATTCGCTCGCGGCGGAGAGCATGTATGACCATCCGTTCCAGTGGGGCTCGAAGCGCACCGGGCCCGATCTGGCCCGTGTCGGCGCCAAATATTCCGATGAATGGCATGTCACGCATCTGAGCAATCCGCGCTCGATCGTGCCGCAATCGGTGATGCCGTCCTACAAGTTCCTGGCGGATACGCCTGTCAGCACCGAGACCATCGCTGATCATCTGCGCACAAACCGCGCGGTGGGTGTGCCCTATACGGATGAACAGATCGCCAATGCGGTGGCCGATCTGAAGACCCAGGCCGATCCCGATAACGGCGACACCGACGCGTTGCTCAAGCGTTATCCGAAATCGGTGGCACGCAACTTCGACGGCAAGCCGGGGCTGCCGACCGAGATGGATGCACTGGTCGCCTATCTGCAGATGCTCGGCACGCTGGTCGATTTCAAACTCTACAACGAAAGAGCAAACCTCCGCTGAGGAGATGAAAGCATGCGCGCAATCCTGACCGTCGAGAACTTCGCGTCGAACCTTGTCCTGACATTCTGGACGCCAGTGTTCGTCGGGATCTTCATCGCAATTCTGACCTACGCATTGTGGCCCCGCAACAAGGCGATGTTTGACGCAGCCGCGCGTCAGCCGTTGCGAGAGGATTGATCAGATCATGAGCGATCACGAAGGCGAATTTGACAAGGCGACCGGCAAGACCACCACAGGTCACTCCTGGGATGGTATCAAGGAACTCAACACGCCACTGCCGCGCTGGTGGGTGATGACCTTCTATCTCACCATCGTGTGGGCGATCGGCTATTGGATCGTGTATCCGTCCTGGCCGCTGGTGCAGAGCTATGCGACGGGCGTCATGGGCTATTCGTCACGTGCGGATGTCGCTGCCGATCTCGCCAATCTCGAGAAGATCCGCGGAGGCAAGATGGCGGTGCTCGGCGCTGCACCGCTCGCGGAAATCCAGAAGGATCCAGCGCTGCTGGCACTGGGGCGCGCCAGAGGCCGTGTAGTGTTCGGCGACAATTGCGCGCCGTGTCACGGCACTGGAGCCGCCGGTGCCAAGGGCTTCCCAAACCTGAACGATGACGACTGGCTGTGGGGCGGCACGCTGGAGCAGATCGAGAAGACTATCCAGTTCGGCGCGCGTTCCGCTCATGCGGAAACGCGTGAGGGATCGATGCTGGCCTTCGGTCGTGACGGCATGTTGAAGAAGCCGGAGATCGAGATGGTTGCGAACTACGTGCGCTCACTGTCGGGATTGCCGACGGCCAAGGGTTACGACGCCTCTGCCGGCCGGAAACTGTTCGCCGACAACTGCGCCTCGTGTCACGGCGACGCCGGCAAGGGAAATCCCGAGATGGGGGCGCCGAACCTGACCGATAATATCTGGCTTTACGGTTCGGACGAGGCGACCATCGTCGAGACCATCACCAATGGCCGCAACGGCGTGATGCCGGCCTGGATCGGCCGTCTCGATCCGGCGACCATCAAGGCACTGACGATCTACGTCCACTCGCTGGGGGGTGGACAATAAGTCATAGCGCGCGCGGGCGATTCCGCCCGCGCGTTTGACGTACATCAATTGCGCCTCACCGGCGAAGTCTAGGGTCATTCCAGAGACGAGAGTGACCGCCATGAACAAGCCTGTTGCGCCAGAGGAATTCGACTACGGTCCGCTCTATGCGGCGCAGAAGAAAGTCTATCCGCAAAAGGTCTCCGGCACGTTCCGGCGCATCAAATGGGCGCTGATGGCGGTCTGCCTCGGCATCTATTACCTGCTGCCCTTCCTGCGCTGGAGCCGTGGCCCTGGGGCGCCCGATCAGGCCGTGCTGGTCGATCTGCCGAACGGGCGTTTTTATTTCTTTTTCATCGAGCTGTGGCCGCAGGAAGTCTATTTTTTCACCGGCCTGCTAATCCTCGCCGCGCTGACGCTGTTCCTGATGAATGCCGTCGGTGGTCGCGTCTGGTGCGGCTATCTCTGTCCGCAGACGGTCTGGACTGATCTATTCTTTGCCGTCGAGCGGCTGATCGAAGGCGATCGCCGCGAGCGGATGAAGAAGGAGGCCGAAGGTTTCACGCTGCAGCGTGTCGTCGAACTGACGATGAAGCACTCCATCTGGCTCATGATCGCATGGTGGACCGGTGGCGCCTGGGTGCTCTACTTCAATGACGCGCCGACTTTGGTGAAGGAGCTCGTGACGTTCCAGGCGCCGGCGCTCGCTTACATCTGGATCGCCATCCTGACGGCGACGACTTATGTGCTGGCCGGCTGGATGCGCGAGCAGGTCTGTCTCTATATGTGCCCGTGGCCGCGCATTCAGGCGGCGCTGACGGATGAGTGGGCGCTCAATGTCACCTACAAGACCGATCGCGGCGAGCAGCGGACGTCGCTGAAGAAGGCCAACGAGCTGCGTGCACTCGGTCAGCCCGCGGGCGACTGTGTCGATTGCTATCAATGCGTGAATGTCTGTCCCGTGGGCATCGACATCCGTAACGGGTTGCAGATGGATTGCATCCAGTGCGGGTTGTGCATCGACGCCTGCGACGGTGTGATGAGCAAGATCGGCCGGCCGACCCGGCTGATCGGCTATGACACGGACATCAATATCGCCAGGCGCAAGGCAGGCAAGCCGGAGATCTACCGGATCATTCGTCCGCGCACGGTGACCTATGCCGGCCTTATCATGGCCGTCGGCGCCGTGATGCTCTACGCGCTGCTGACCCGCACCCTGCTCGACATCAACGTGCTGCATGACCGCAATCCGGTCGCGGTTCGCCTCAGTGACGGCTCGATCCGCAATGCCTATACCGTACGGTTGCTGAACAAGCGCGGGGCCGGGCGCGTGGTCACGCTCGATGTCAGCGGGCCGGTGAATGCCACGGTGCATGTGGTGGGCGTGGATGCCGTGTCATCAGGGCGACCGGAAATCGTGCTCGGCCGCGACCAGACCACCGAACTGCGTGTGTTGGTGACGGCGCCGGCGGCCAGCAATCCCGAAAAGTCGATCCCGCTGGTGATGCGCGTGAGCGATGCCGTTCATGGCGATATGGCGTCGGCGATCGATCATTTCGTCGCACCGTGAAGGAGAACAGTATGAACAGCGCCTTGGCCACACCGCGTCCCATCACCGGCCGATTCGTTCTGATCTGCCTGATTTTGTTTTTCGGCATGATCATAGGCGTCAACATCGTGATGATGAAGTTCGCGCTGGAAACGCTGCCGGGCGTCGAGGTGGATAGTCCCTATACCGCCAGTCTTGCTTACGGCAACGAGATCGAGGCTGCGCGGGGCCAGAGTAGCCGCGGCTGGAAAGTCAGCGCGCATGTCGAGCGCGACGCAGTTGGTGATGCCGCGGTGCGCGTCGAGGCGCGCGACCGCAACGGCAATCCGATCACGGGGCTGAGCTTTACCGGGCGACTTGAACGACCGGCGGATCGTCGCGCCGACCGGCCGGTTGAGCTGGTCGACATGGGCGATGCGGTCTATCGCGGCAAGGTCGCCGAACTGGCGCCGGGCCTGTGGGATCTGGTGCTGGAAGGTGAGGCCGGCGGCGAGCGCATGTTCCTGTCGAAGAACCGCCTTGTGCTGAAATAGGCCCGGGCATGCAGTCCCTCATCGTCCTCGTACCACTGGCACTCGCGCTCGGGCTGCTCGGCCTGTGGGCCTTCATGTGGTCGCTGAAAAGCGGTCAGTATGAGGATCTGGAAGGTGCCGGATGGCGCGCGATTCTCGATGAGGATACGCCCGCGAAGAAGCCCCGCGATCCCGGCTGAGGCCGCCTGCCGTTCAATTTTTTACCTTTACAACTTTATGGCTATGCCTTTGTCGCGTGTTGCCTCTGCAACGCGCCTGCTAGCGTCTGCTGTGCGCCGGGCGCATACTCCCGGGAACGGGTTTTGCACGCGTTGTGCCGGTCGAGACCGGTGCGATGCGCCTCAGCAGAAAGAAATGAAGCACTATGTATGATGTGATCGTCGTCGGCGGTGGATCTGCCGGCGCTGCCGTGGCTGCCAGGCTCTCCGAAAATCCAGCCACGCGCGTGCTGCTGCTCGAAGCCGGCCTCGACTGGCGCGCGGCGGATGCGCCTTGGGAAGTGACCACGCCGAACCCGATCCCGATCATTCACCAGCGCGAATTCCAGGAGAAGTGGCAATGGCCGCAGTTGCATTCGCGCCGCGTCGCGTCGCAGGACCAGCGCTTCTACTGGCGTGGTAAGGGCCTCGGCGGCTCCTCGATGATGAACGGACAGATCGCGATCCGCGGCGTCGCCGATGCGTTCGACGAATGGGCGTCGCTCGGCTGCACGGGCTGGTCGGCGAAGGACGTGATGCCGCTATTCTCGGTGATTGAGGATGATCTCGACTTCGGCGACAGGCCCGGCCATGGCCGCGGCGGCCCGCTGCCGGTCTATCGTGCGCCGCCGGACACATGGGGCCCAATCGACAAGGGCTTGCGCGATGCGGCGCTGGCCTCGGGTTATGCGTGGTGCAACGACGTCAACGGGCCGGATGGCGAAGGCGTTGCCTGTTATCCGATCAACAGCCGCAATCTGCGCCGCATCTCCACCAATGAAGCCTATCTCGAGCCGGCGCGCGGCCGCGCCAATCTCGATATCCGCGGTCACGCGCTGGTCGATCGTGTCGTGATCAAGGATGGTCAGGCGACCGGCGTGATCGTGCATATCGACGGGCAGGGCACGCAGGAAATCAGCGCGCGCGAGATTGTGCTCTGCGGTGGCTCGATCCACAGCCCGGCCATCCTGCTGCGCTCGGGCGTCGGTCCGGCGGAGGAGCTGAACGACATGGGCATCGCCGTCGAATGCGATCTGCCCGTCGGCCGGAATTTCTTCGATCATCCGCTGTTCCGGACAACCATCAGGCTCCATGACGATGTTGCACCGAAGGACAAGGACACCCGCCATACCAATTGCTGCGTGACCTACTCGTCGGACCTGGCCGATGGAGGCAAGCGCGACATGATCCTGATCGCGTTCAACCATCGCGGCATAGGCAATCCCGGTGCGATCGGCGCCGGCCTGTTCAATGCCTTCTCGCGCGGCACATTGAAGCTCGCATCGACTGATGCGTCGATCGATCCGATCGTCGAGGAGAACATGTTGGCCGACTCCCGCGACATGCTGCGCATGGTCGACGCGGTGAAGCGGCTGGCCGTGATCACGACCCAGCCGGCGCTGGCCGGCATTGCCGACTGGATTCGCCTCACCGATACCGACATGACGCTGCCGCAGGCGGCGGCCTTGCCGACACGTGAGCTCGAAGCCGTGCTGCGCCGTGACACCGGCGACATCCAGCATGCTGCCGGTACCTGCCGCATGACCGGCTTCAAGGACGCGGGTGGCGTGGTCAATCCGGACGGCACGGTGAAGGGCCTCAAAGGCCTGCGCGTCGCCGATGCGTCGATCATGCCCTCGGACTGCCGTGCCAATACCCACTTCACCACGGTGGTGATCGGTGAAGCCATTGCGCGGATGATGATGCGCAAGGAGAACAACGCCGCGCCTGCCGTGGCGATGGCGAAGTAAGAACACGCAACTTAAGCGCCCCAAGAGTGACTGAAGGACAATTCATGCCGAACACTACCGAAACCCGGATCATCGACTGGCTGGCGTCACAGAAGCAACCGATGATCGATCTGCTGCGTGACGTCGTGAACATCGATTCCGGCTCCTTCGACAAGGAAGGTGTCGATGCCGTTGGCGCCCGCTTCGAGCAGCACTTCGCCGAGTATGGCATCGAGACCTGGCGCGAACCGCATGATGTCTATGGTGATGCGGTGCATGGGCTGATCAGCAAGCCTGGCAGCAACGAGAAGCCAATCCTGCTGATGGGTCATCGCGATACGGTTTTCCCGAAAGGCGAGGTGGCGAAACGTCCCTTCACGATCAAGGGCAATCTTGCCCATGGCCCGGGTGTGGCCGATATGAAAGCCGGCGTCGTCATCAACGTATTCGTTGCCGCGGCGCTGAAGAAATTCGATGCGGCGCCGTGCCCGATCAAGCTGCTGATTACCGGCGATGAAGAGATAGCATCGCGCTCGTCGCGGCCGATCATCGAACGTGAGGGCCGCGCTGCACGCGCGGTCTATAATTCGGAGCCGGGCCGTCCGACCGGCAATATCACCACGGGCCGCAAGGGCGGCGTATTCATGCGCTTCGAGGTATTCGGCAAGGCCGCACATTCCGGCAATAATTTTTCGGTCGGCATCAGTGCGATCGGCGAGCTCGCGCGCAAGATCGTGCAGATCCATGCGCTAACCGACATGGACAAGGGCATCACGCTGAATGTTGGCCTGGTGTCGGGCGGGCAGTCGGTCAACACCACGGCGCCGCATGCCGAAGGCGAGATCGATTTTCGCTACATCGAACCGGCCGACCGCGCGACCATCATGAGCGCGATTGAAAAGATCATCGCGACATCTACCGTGCCGGGCACGACTGCGAAGCTGCATATTAACGGCGAATTCCTGCCGCTGGTGCAGGACGCTGCTGCCAAGGCGATGTTCGAGACCTATCAGGCGGCCGCTGTCGACTCGGGTCTCGCCACGCTGACCGGCGAATTCGCCGGTGGCTGCGCGGATTCAGGTTTCACCGCCAGCGTCGGCACGCCAACGCTTTGCGGCCTGGGTCCGGTCGGCGGCAATGTCCATACCGATCTGGAGTGGCTCGACATCGACAGCATCGTTCCACGCGCGCAAACGCTGGCGCGGGCGATTTTGCGCACGGAGATCTGACGAAAGGCAGAGCGTGGCATGGTTCTGGCTCAGCGACGGTTGCTGACAACGCCTTTGTTTGAAGGGACACTCGCCTGATGATGACATCATCTCCCTCCAATACTTCGGTTCCCACCCATCTCGAATCCGATGTCCTCGTCATCGGCGCCGGTGGCGCTGGCATGTATGCGGCGCTGGAAGCAGCGAAGGGTGGCGCGTCCGTCATTCTTGCCGATCGCAGCCTGATCGGGCGTGGCGGCGCCACGGTAATGGCCCAGATGACGGTCGCAGCCGCTTTGGGCGAGCAGACACCGGATCACTGGGAGCATCATCTCGCCGATACGCTCTCGGCTGGCCGTGGGCTTTGCGACGAGCGGCTTGCAGCTTTGTTGTGTGAGCACGGGCCGCAGCGACTGCGCGAGATGGATGCGTGGAAGGTCGGCTGGGCGCGCGAGGATGGTCACATCAAGCAGGCGCAGGCGCCAGGTCACGATCGTCCGCGCTGCGCCTATGTGGATTTTCTTTCCACCGGGCCTGCGGTGTCGAAGACGCTGCGCACGCAACTCAACAATGCGAGCGGCATCCGTCGTATCGGCGACCTCACCATCGTCGATATCGCGCTGCGCGACGGCGAAGCCTGCGGTGCCACGGCGCTGCATCTGCCGACCGGGCAGACCGTGACACTGGCCGCAAAGGCCGTGGTCATCGCGACCGGCGGACTGACCGGCCTCTATCGCCGCAACTCGGCGTCGTCGAATATGGGCGGCGATGGCTATGCGCTGGCATTGCGCGCGGGCGCCGAACTGATCGACATGGAATTCGTGCAGTTCTTCCCCATCGGCCATCTCGCGCCGCGCCTCGTCGGCATGGACCCGATCATGTGGGATCCGTTTCGTTACAAGCTCGGCGGCAAGCTCTTGAATTCCGAGATGCGCGAATTCGAAACGGATTATGCCACAAAGGACGCGCGCAGCGACGGCACCTACAAGCTCACGCGCGATCTGGCGACCTATGCCATCACCAGGGAAGTCGAGGCCGGACGCGGCAGTCCCGCCGGCGGCGCCTATCTCAGCTTCCAGCATGTGCCTGAAGCCGAGATCCGCAAGGCGTTCGGGCCGGTGGTGGATCGGCTCGCCGACAACGGCATCGATCTCGCAAAAGGCCCGGTCGAGGTGGCGCCGATCGCGCATTATCATATGGGCGGCATTCGCGTGGACGAGATGATGGCGACCGGCGTGCCCGGGCTCTATGCCAGCGGCGAAGCCGTCGGCGGCGCCAATGGCGCCAATCGGCTGTCGGGCAATGCGATCACTGAAGCCTTTGTGTTTGGTGCGCGGGCCGGCCAGAGTGCCGCGAAGCGCGCCGCTGGGAGGCAGTCGATGTGGTCCGCCGATGCGGCGCAGCCGGCCATCGATCTGCTGCGCAGCGCGAGCAAGCGCGACGCGCCAAATCCGGCAGCGGTCATCGTCAAGCTCCAGGCCGTGATGGCCGACGATGTCGGCCCATTCCGCACCGATGCGAAACTGCGTTCTGCGATATCAGCCATCGCGCAATTGAAGGCCGATGTCGGCGACAGGCCCTTCGCCTCAGCAGAAACCTTCGATCCAGTGCTGGCCGATTGGCTCGACCTGCGCAACATGCTCGCCGTCGCGCAATCGGTTGCCGTGCCGGCACTCGCGCGCAATGAAAGCCGCGGCGCGCATCAGCGCGACGACCATCCCGGTCTCGATCAAGCCTGGAGCATCAACCAGATCGTCTCGATGTCGGATGGCGACATGACCTTGCGCAAAGCGATGCCCACCACCGGAAAGGCTGCTGCATGAAAGCGACACTCAGCATCCAGCGCGGCGTACCCGGCGTAACGCCGCATCTGGACACGTTCGACATTCCCTTTGAGCACGGCCAGTCCATTCTCGACGGCCTGCGTGCCATCAGGCGCAGTGTGGATCCTTCGCTGGCGTTTCGCTTCTCCTGCATCAATGCCAATGCCTGCAAGGAATGCATGATGCTGATCGACGGCAAGGTCGATTACGCCTGCACGGTTCGGTTGAAAGAGGGAACAACGTCGCTGGCGCCGCTGCCGAAAAAGGCGCTGATCCGCGATCTCGTCACTGAGATCGCTCCGCCCGACGAACGCCTGATGCCGCGAACCTGAAGCGGCTGCTGCCCGCTGCGCGATCAGGTTGACTAATTTATAGCCGCTCTAATCCAGAAGAGCCGCCTTGGCGCCATTCAATCCGATAGATCGGCGGCGCCATCGCGGCTGCTATTGGCCGCGACAATGCGCTGCATCATCGCAATAAACGCAGTCTGTTCCGTCTTGGTAAGGTTGCCGAGCGTGGCGCGGTGCGCCTCGCGGGCGGCGCTCTCGATCTTGTCCAGCAGGGCAGCGCCGGCCGGTGTGAGCCGGCAGATGCGGGCGCGGCGGTCGTCGTCGCTGATCGGACGCTCGACCAGCTTGCGTGCTTCGAGTCGCTTGAGCGCGCCCGTCGTCGTCGTGCGATCCAGAGCAATATCAGCGGCTAAGCTGGTCTGATCGGCCGTTCGGCGCGCCGCCAATGCAGACAGCAGGCTGTATTGCAGTGGGGTCATTTCGAACGCGCTGCACGCTTCCTGGAACAGCGCGACATGGATCTGGTGCAGCCGCCGGATCAGAAATCCCGGTCGCTGGGCCAGCGGCCAGGGCTTGTGGACGGGCTTGTCGCGGCGCGGCTTGGCCTGGGGCAACGCAGTCTCTCCTTGTGTCGGCTGCTGCTCGATGGTGCGGGCGCTCTGAAAATACCGCATTGCAATCTTTATGGCACGGACTTTGCTTTTGTAAAATACGAAGTATGCTTCGTATTTTGGTGAACCTCTAAAGGTGCCACCAAAGCGTAAGGAGATCGCCATGTCTGTTACTGCCTCGTTCGACCTGCTGCTGCGCGGTGGTCGCGTTATCGACCCTGCTGCCGGCGTGGACGGCATCAAGGATGTCGCCATTCGCAATGGCAAGATCGCCGCCGTGCAGTCCGATATTCTGCCGACCAGCGCGAAGGAAGTGGTGGATGTGACCGGCAAGCTGGTGCTGCCGGGCTTGATCGATACCCACGCGCACGTCTTTCAATACGTCAGCGGCCGCTTCGGCATGAATCCCGACATGGTCGGCGTACAATCCGGGGTTACGACCCTGGTCGACCAGGGCGGTCCGTCCTGCATGACGCTGCCCGGCTTTCGCCATTTCATCGCCGAGCCCGCGAAATCGCGGGTCTACGCGTTTCTCTCCGCCTATCTCGTCGGCGGTCTTGAAGGCCACTTCTATCCGAACCTCTACAGCCCCGATGGTGTCGATGTCGATGCGACCGTGAAGTCGGCGACGGCCAATCGCGATCTGGTGCGTGGCATCAAGGCCCACGCTGAAATTGGCGGCTTCGCGCGCTGGGGCATTCGCGTGCTGGAGATGGCGGCGGAAATCGGCAAGCGCGCCGAGCTGCCGGTCTATGTGCATTTCGGCCAGCTCTGGGGTCTCCCTGAGAGTGGCACCAATGGCGAGGACGTCGACACGATTCTGGAGCGCGTGATCCCGCTGTTGAAGGAAGGCGATGTGCTGGCGCATCCGTTTACGCGGCATCCCGGCGGCTTCGTTAATCGCGAAGGCGAGGTGCATCCGGTAATCCAGGCGGCGATCGATCGCGGCCTCAAGATCGATGTCGGCCATGGCAGCCACTTCTCCTATCGCCTCGCCAAGAAGGCGATTGCGGCCGGCATCGTACCAAACACGCTCGGTGCCGATATCCATGGCTATAACACCGAGGTGCCCGCGCCTGCCGGTACGCCGGACGAGCACGAGGACGACGAGAATCATCCGTTCAAGGGCCAGGCCAAGTTCAGCCTCGTGCAGGCGATGAGCTCGATGATTTCGCTTGGCCTCACGCTGGAGCAGGTGGTGCCGATGGTGACGTCGAATCCGGCCAAGATGATCGGCCTGTCCGACAAGATCGGCTCGCTGAAGGTCGGCATGGATGCCGACGTCTCGGTGCTCGTCGAGAAACCCGGCCGCTACGTCCTGCGCGACAACGAGAACACCGAGGTGATTTCGAACGGCCTGCTGCAGCCGGCCTTCTGTCTGCGTGAAGGCGTTCGCTTTGAGCCGATCGCGCCGATCCTGCCTCAGGCCGTTGCGGCCTGAGGGTACACGCATATTCGTGAAAGACGCTGAGGGTTCGTCGATGCGCAATGAGCGTGATTTTTCTTCCGCTGCGCCTGCGTCAAAGCAGGGCGTCGGGGCGCGCGTGCCGCGCAAGGAGGACGATCGCCTCATGCGCGGGCGCGGGCAATTCGTTGGCGATATCAGGCTCGCGGGACTGCAGGACGTCGCTTTCGTTCGCAGTCCGCTGGCGCATGCGCGAATCCGCGCGATCCATATTCCCGAACGTTATCGCGACGTGGTGTTCACGTCCGCTGACCTGGTCGGTATCAAGCCGATTCGCGCCATCACCGGCCTTGCGGGCTTCAAACCCTCCGAGCAGCCGATTCTGGCGACCGATAAAATCCGGCAGGTCGGCGAACTCGTCGCCATGTGCGTCGCGCCGACGCGTGCCGAGGCCGAGGATATCGCAGCCTCCGTCACCCTCGATCTCGAAGAGCTTCCCGCCGTCTACGACATGCTCAAGGCGCGCGAGCCCGGCTCGCCTTTGGTGCATGAGCACTGGGGCGACAATGTCTTTCTCGAAAGCTTCTTCGAACTCGATATTTCCAGCGCGCTCGATGCGCCGATCAAGGTGACGCGCGAGATCGCGACCGCGCGGCAATGCATGTCGCCGCTGGAAGGCCGGGGTGTCATCGCCACATTCGATCATCGTCTCGATCAGCTCACGCTCTATACGGGCAGCCAGATGCCCCACATTGTGCGCAATGGTCTGTCCGATTGCCTTGAGATGGATCAAGGGCAGATCAGAATCGTCTCGCCGGATGTCGGCGGCGGTTTCGGTCACAAGGGCATTCTGCTGCCGGAGGAAGTCTGCCTGTCGTGGCTCACCATGAAGCGCGGCTTTCCGGTGCGCTGGATCGAGGATCGCCGCGAGCATCTGGTCGCCAGTTCCAACTGCCGCGAGCATCACTACAAGATCACAGTCTATGCCAATAACGACGGCACCTTGCGCGGCATCGATTGCGAAGCGACCGTCGATTCCGGCGCTTACTCGTCCTATCCGTTCTCGGCCTGTCTCGAGGCGGCGCAGGTGGTCAGCATTCTGCCAGGGCCATATCAGATGCCGGCCTATCGCTGCCGGACCTATTCGGTCGCGACGAACAAGTGCCCAATCCTGCCTTATCGCGGCGTCGCGCGCACGGGCGTCTGTTTTGCGCTGGAGCTGATGCTCGATCTTGTTGCGGCTGAAGCAGGGCTTGAGCCCGGCGTCGTTCGTCTGCGCAATCTGGTACGGCCGGAGCAGATGCCGTTCGACAACATCACCAAGAAGCATTTCGACAGCGGCGATTATCCCGAAGCCTTACGTCGCGCGGTCGCGCAGATCGATATTGAGGGCATCCGTGCGCGGCAGCGCAAAGGTGAGGCGGATGGACGCCTGATCGGCGTCGGCCTCTCGATCTATTGCGAGCAGGCCGCGCATGGCACCTCGGTCTATTCCGGCTGGGGCATTCCGATGGTGCCGGGTCACGAACAGGCGACGGCGCGATTGACGCCGGATGGCGGGCTTGAGCTGAAGGTCGGCGTGCATTCGCACGGGCAGGGCCTCGAGACCACGCTGTCGCAAGTTGCATTCGAAATGCTCGGCGTCGATGTCGCAAAGATTCGCGTCGTCCACGGCGACACGGCGATGACACCGTATTCAACGGGCACCTGGGGTTCGCGCTGTATGGTGATGGCCGGCGGCGCTGTGGCGACCGCATGCCACGAACTCGGCGAACGCGCCAAGAGGATTGGCGCCAAGCTGCTGCAGGTCGACGAGGCCAATGTGGTTCTGGTGGATGGCGAGATTCGTGGACCCAATGGCAGCGTTACGCTGAAGGAAATCGCACATACCTGGTATCGCCGCCCGCAAGATCTGCCCGGCGACGTCGATCCCGGCGGCTTGGAGGCGACCTCCGGCTACAAGCCGCAGCGCGACAGCGGCACGTTCAGTTATGCCGCGCATGCGGTGACCGTCGCGGTCGATCCTGATCTGGGCGATGTGGAAATTCTCGACTACGTCATCGTCGAAGACGGCGGCGTGCTGGTCAATCCGATGATCGTCGATGGCCAGATCTATGGCGGTCTCGCGCAGGGCATAGGCACGGCGCTCTATGAGGAAATGCCATTCGATCGCGCTGGCCAGCCGCTCAATACGACGCTTGCCGACTATCTGCTGCCGGGACCGACCGAGGTGCCAATGCCGTGGCTCGACCACATGGAAACGCCGTCGCCCTACACCAAGTTCGGCGTCAAGGGCATCGGCGAGGGCGGCGCCATCGCGCCGCCGGCGGCCATCGGCAATGCGGTCAACGATGCGCTGCGCGGCCTCGGCGTCGAGATGCTGCAGTCGCCGATCACACCGCGCCGCGTGCTGGAAGGCATTCTTGCTGCGCGCGATGCAGAAAGGCCGGTCGCATGAAGCCGGCACCTTTCGCCTATGAACGCCCGCGCGATGTCGCCTCGGCTTTGGCGGCAATGGCCAGCACCGAAGGCGTCGTGAAGATCATGGCTGGCGGTCAGTCACTCGGGCCGATGCTGAACTTGCGTCTGGTGGCTCCCGACACGATCGTCGACATCACCGGTCTCGCCGAGCTGAAACATGTGGAAGTCACCGGCGATGAGTTGGTGATCGGCGCCTGCGTCACTCACGCCGATATCGAGGACGGCCGCATTCCCGACGTCACCCGCGGGGCGATGCAGCGTGTGGCTAGCGCCATCGCCTATCGCGCGGTGCGCAACCGTGGCACCGTCGGCGGCTCGCTCAGCCATGCTGACCCCTCGGCCGATTGGGTGTCCACCTTCGCGGCCCTCGGCGCGACTTTGTCGCTGCGCAGTGCCAAGGGCGCGCGGCGTGTGGCCATGAAGGATTTCATGCTCGGTGCGCTGGAAAGCGTGCTGCAGCCCGGCGAGATGCTGGAAGCCGTGCGCGTGCCGGTGATGTCTCCCACAGCACGTTGGGGCTATGTGAAGAGCTGCCGCAAGACGGGCGAATTCGCCCATGCCATCGGTGCGGTGCTGATCGATCCCGGTGCGGGCAGTGCGCGTATCGTCATTGGCGCTGTCGAAGCCGCGCCGATCATCGTTGAAAATGCCGAAGAACTGTTCGGCGGCCGGATCGCCGCCGATTTCAAGACACGCTTCGATGCACGTGTCGCCGATGCCCTGCTGGCGAAGGCCGGAATGAGCGATGCCGCTAACCGGCATATCCATGTCACGGTGTTGCGCCGGGCTGTTGCGGAGGCCGCGGCATGAATTCGGTCCAACTCACCGTCAATAGCCGCATCGTGAAGAAGGACATCGAGCCGCGCACGAGTCTCGCCGATATGATGCGCGACACGCTCGACCTCACTGGTACACATCTCGGATGCGAGCACGGCGTCTGCGGCGCCTGCACGATCCTCGTCGATGGCGTGCCGACGCGGTCCTGCATCACCTATGCGGTGGCGTGCGACGGAGCTGACATCACCACCATCGAGGGTCTCGACGACGACGAGATCGCCGGTGAATTGCGCGCGGCCTTCACGCGCGAACATGCGCTGCAATGCGGCTACTGTACGCCGGGCATGCTGGTCTCCGCGCGCGATCTCGTGAAGCGCCTGCCGGATGCCGACGAGCAGCAGATCCGCATCGGCATGTCAGGTAATCTCTGCCGGTGTACCGGCTATGTGGGCATCGTCCGCGCCGTGCAGACGGTCATCACCGAACGCCGCGCGCGCGACATCTCGCCGGAGCCGGATGGCGGCCGGAAGGCGCTGGGACCGGCCGGGTCGGGGCACAAAGCCTGTGTCAGTTCGCAGAGGTTGGCGGTGGACAAGCCTGTTGCCGTATCTGAACCAGCTGCTGCCGTCGTGCCGCTGGAGATCCCTGATTTTACGCCATCAACGACGCTTGAGCAGCAATTCACTGTCGCGCATCCGCCGGCCAAGGTCTTCGCACTGTTCGATGACATCGCCGCCGTCGCCTCGTGCCTGCCGGGCGCCACGCTGGTCGGCACGCCCAGACCCGAGCGCGTCGAGGGCGCGATCCGCGTCAAGATTGGACCGATCTCGGCCAATTTCAACGGCGCCGCCCGCGTCGAGCGCGACGAGGCCAATCTCGCCGGCCGCATTCTCGGCATCGGCAACGACCAGCGCAGCCGCTCGACGACGCAAGGGGAAATTCGTTACCGGCTTGTGCCGCAGGATGACGGCGTGGCCACGCGCGTGGAGCTTTCCATCGGCTACAGCCTCACCGGCATGCTGGCACAGGTTGGCCGCAGCGGGGTGGTGCGCGATCTCGCGGGGCGGCTGGTTGCGGAATTCGCCGGCAATCTCGATCGTCGCCTGTCGGGCGATCCGACATCGGCGCCTACAGCGGCAGCCGATCTGAATGGTGTTTCGCTGATCCTTGGCCTCTTGCGTGAGCGCGCGACGAATGTTGTTCGCCGTCTCACCGGGCGTGGCGGATCGGCGTGAGAGATCGACGTTCGCGCGGACATGCGAGCGGCGAGGTTTGGACTGCGCAAGCTTCATCAGCGTCACACTGGAGGACCACATGATACGGACCATCAAGGCAGCTTCGGCGGCGGCCCTGGCAATTGCTTTCCTGAGCAGCGCCGCCACTGCGCAAACCATCAAGATCGGCGTCAATGAGCCGCTGACCGGCGCCTTCGCCGCATCGGGCACCTATGTCGTGAACGGCGCCAAGATCGCCGCCGACGAAATCAACGCCAAGGGCGGCCTGCTCGGCAAGAAGATCGAGCTCGTCATCGAAGACAACAAGAGCAACCCGACAGAAGCCGCTGCCGTTGCCGAGAAGCTGATCACCCGCGACAAGACGCCGGTCATGCTCGGCGCCTGGGGCTCCAGCCTCACGCTGGCGGTAATGCCGAAGCTGGTCGAATACGAAACCGCGATGGTCGTCGAGACCTCATCGGCGAGCAAGATCACCACCTCGGGCAATCCTTACGTGTTCCGCATCTCGCCGCCGTCTTTCGTCGAGGCCGCTGCGTTCAAGAACATCGTCGACAAGCTGGCGCTGAAGAAGGTCGACTTCCTTGTCATCAATAACGACTGGGGCCGCGGCACCGCCGAGGACTTCAGCAAGATGATGAAGGAGAAGGGCATCACCATCGGCCTGGTCGAGACCATGGATCAGTCGGCGCAGGACATGAGCGCACAGCTCGCCAAGATCAAGGCAACGGATTCCGAGACCGTGATCATCACGGCGGCGGTAGACCAGCTCACTTTGATCTTCAAGCAGGCCGCAGCACTCGGCCTGAAGAAACGGATCATCACCACCGGCGGTTCGCAGAATCCCGACCAGATCATCGCTCAGGCCGGTGCTGCAGCGAACGACACGATGCATCTGACGACCTTCCTGCCCTGGATGCCGGACAAGACGCCGAACCCGGAAGCCACCACCTACTTCATCGGTGAGTGGAAGAAGCGCGGCTTCGATTTCGCCGGCTGTACCGAGAGCTTCCGCGGCTATGACGGCATCCGCACCATCGCGGCGGCCATCGAGAAAGCCGGCAAGGCCGAACCGGCGGCGATCAAGGATGCGCTCTGGAAGATCGACGTCAAGGGTCTGAACGGCGACATCATCTTCAAGAAGTCGGGGCCGGCCGGTTCGGAGAGCGGCCAGAGCTTCCCCAACGTCTATCTGGTCGAGATCTCCGGCGGCAAGATCGTGATGAAGGATCTGTGATCCAGACAAACTCCGGCAGTGAGCTCCCTCGCCCCGCTCTTGCGGGGAGAGGGCTGAGGTGAAGGGCGCTTGCGAGTGAAACACTGGCTCCCCTTCATCCGAAGCCTCGCTGTCGCTCGGTTCCGACATCTCCCCGCCTGGCGAAGCAAAGCTTCGCTAGGCGGGGAGAGGTTAGCATCTTACTCGAACTTTTAGGGCCGCTCGTGGACCAGCTCCTGCAACACTTCGTCAATATGCTCGTGCTCGGTGGCACCTATGCGCTGCTCGGCATCGGCCTGACGCTGATTTTCGGCATCATGAACGTGGTGAACTTCACCCACGGCATTCTCTACACGTTCGGCGCCTACATGATGTTCATCGTCGTGCATCAGCTTGGCTTGAACTTCTTTCTCGCGCTGCCGGTGGCGATCGTCGCCGGCTGGCTCTTGGGCGCCGTCATCGAAATCACGCTGCTGCGGCCGCTGCGCGGCGCCGATATCGACACCACCATGCTGGTGATGATCGGTGCCTGGATCGCAATGCAGTCCGGAGCGCTTTGGATTTGGGGCGGCGTCGCCAAGTCGATAGACAATCCATTTCCCGACGCGCCGCTGGTGATCGGGCCCGTGTCCGTGTCCTGGCTTCGGCTGTTCGTGCTGCTAGCAGCCGCGCTGCTGATTGTGCTGGCTTACTCGCTGATCAATCTCACGAAACTCGGAAAGGCGATGCGCGCGACCTTCCAGGACTCTGACACCGCCGCGCTGATGGGCGTCAATGTCAGCCTGATCTATACTTCGACCTTCGCCATCGGCTCGAGCCTTGCTGCCGCTGCCGGCGCGTTGCTCGGCCCGGTCTATGTAGTCTTCCCGCAGATGGGAGATCTCGCTGCGGTGAAGGCCTTCGCCATCGTGATTCTCGGTGGTCTCGGCAACATCACCGGCGCGGTCATCGGCGGCTTCATTCTCGCATTGGCTGAAGAACTCGGTGCCGGCTACGTCTCGTCGGGCTATCGCGACGCCATGGGGTTCCTGATCATCATCATGGTGCTGATCTTCAAACCCACAGGATTGTTCGCACGGGCGGAGCGCGTCGGATGAAGCAGATCGTTACGCTCCTCTGTCTCGCCTTCTTCGCTTCCGTGCCCATGTGGCTGACGGATCCGTATCTGCTCAATGCGCTGATCACGACCGGTATTTTCATTATCGGCGCCATGAGCCTCAATCTGCTACTCGGCTTCACTGGGCAGCTCAGCCTTGGCCATATCGCTTTCTTTGGTATCGGCGCTTATGTCAGTGCGCTGACATCGCTGGGCTTCGATGTGCCGATCTACGGCGATTTCCACATCGTTCACGTGCCGTGGCCGCCAATTGCTGGCTTCGTGCTCGCGATTATCATCTCAGGCTTTTGTGGCTATCTCGTCGGTCGGCTGTCGTTCAGCGTGCGCGGCGCCTATTTCGTCATCGTCACGATTTCGTTCGCGGAAGTTGTACGATTGGTCGCGCTGAACTGGGTCGAGCTGACACAAGGTCCGCTGGCGCTGACCAACATTCCCTCGATCACCATCGGTCTGCCGGGGCTGGGCTATCTCGTGCTGAAGACCAAGCTGCAGAACTATTATCTGGTGCTGGGTGTTGCGGCGATTTCGTACTTCATGATCTCGCGCCTGGTTCACTCGCATTACGGCCGCGCGATGCGCGGGCTGATGGAGAACGAAACGCTCGCGGTCGCCGTCGGCATCGACGTCACCAGGACACTGACCCTGGCCGCCGTGATCTCTGCCGGTATCGCTGGTGCTGCCGGCAGTCTCTATGCGCATTACATCCGCATCATCGATCCGGACGTCTTCGCTTTCATCTCGACGGTGACCATGGTGATCATGGTGGTGTCGGGCGGCAAGGGATCGCTGGCCGGGCCTGTTGTCGGCGGCGTCATTTTCGGCCTGCTGCCGGTGTTCTTGCGGCCGATCATGCCGCCGGAGGCGCAGTGGATCACCTATGGTGTGGTGCTGATCGTCATCCTGTTCGTAGTGCCGCGCGGCATCGTGCCGTCGCTTGCCGCGAAACTCGGTTTGGCCCGTGCCGGCGGAACCAGACGGGCGTCTATGGCCGTCTCCGAGCGTACCGCAGAGGAGCATGCGTGATGGCCGAAACAGTCCTCAGCATAGAACATGTCGCGGTCCATTTCGGTGGTCTCGTCGCGATCTCGGACATGAACTTCGATGTCAACAAGGGCGAGATCGTCAGTCTGATCGGGCCGAACGGTGCCGGCAAGACCACGGCCTTCAACGTCATGACCGGCTTTCTCACGCCGACCAAGGGCGCGGTCAAGTATTGCGGCGCTGATCTCCGGGGCAAGAAGCCGCATGAGATCGCAGACCTCGGCCTGATCCGTACGTTTCAGCGCACAAGCGTGTTTCCAAACGATACAGTCTACGACAACGTTCTGATCGGTCTACATCGCCAGGGCGAGCTTAAGGGCAAGCTCGGGCTCGCCGAGGCGATTCTCGGCCTGCCGCGCGCCCGAGCCTCCGAGAAGGCGCAGCGCGCGCGTGCTGCCGAACTGGTGCGCTGGATCGGGCTCGAAGCCCGCGCCAACGACCTCGCAGGCTCGCTCTCCTATGGCGAGCATCGTCTCGTCGGTGTTGCACTGGCCCTCGCCGCCCAGCCGAAGATGCTGCTGCTCGATGAGCCGGTGTCCGGCATGAACGCGTCGGAGACGCATACATTCGTGCAGCTAATCCGCAATATCCGGGATTGCGGCGTCACGATCCTTTTGGTCGAACATGACATGCCAATGGTGATGAGTGTGTCGGATCGCATCGTGGTGCTGAATTACGGACGCATCATCGCGGAAGGGCCGCCCGATGAAATCCGGAAGAATCCCGCGGTGATCGAAGCCTATCTCGGTCAGAGCGCGAAGGATGCAATCAAGGAGGTCGCGGTCCATGCTTGAGATACGTGACATGGTCTGCGCCTATGGCCAGATCACTGCGCTGAAGGGCATCTCGCTTTCGGTCAAGGCTGGTCAGCTCGTGGCGCTGATCGGCGCTAACGGTGCTGGCAAGAGCACGACACTGCGGGCGATTTCCGGCCTCGTGCCGTCGCGCTCCGGCAGCCTGCATTTCGATGGCGAGGACATCACCGGCATGGGCGCGCAGCGGGTGCTGACCAAAGGCATCGCGCATTGCCCGGAAGGCCGTCGCGTGTTTCCGCACATGACGGTCGCCGAAAATCTCGACATGGGCGCCTATCTGCGCTCCGACATGTCCGAAGTCGCAGTGGACCGCGACCGCATCTATGGCGAATTCCCGCGTCTTGCCGAACGCCGCAAGCAGGCGGCGGGCACGCTATCCGGCGGCGAGCAGCAGATGCTGGCCATCGGCCGCGCATTGATGTCGCGCCCGCGCCTGGTGATGTTCGATGAACCGTCGCTTGGTCTCGCGCCCAACATCGTCGAGCGAACCTTTGCGATCATTCGCGCGATCCGCGACGCTGGCACGACTGTTTTGCTGGTTGAGCAGAATGCCTTCGCCGCGCTCGAGATGTGCGATCACGCCTATCTGCTGGAGGCCGGTCGCGTCGTGCTGTCGGGAGCAGGAGCGGAGCTGATCGAGAACGAGCATGTGCGACGGGCCTATCTTGGCGGATGACGGTGATCCCGCCCGGTGGGTCGTGGTCTGCTCGCGCGAGCGCCTGACCGAACAGGCAATCGTCTGCGTCAACGTAGCTGGCATCGGTGTGCTCATCGTGCAGGATAGCGAGACGATCTACGCCTGCGAGCGCGCCTGTCCGCATGAGCAGGCCGATCTCAGCCTTGGCCGTATTGCCGATGGCCGGCTGCACTGCCCGCGTCACCTCGCCTGGTTCGATCTGGCAGATGGCAGCATGTCGCCGGGCTGGCCGAGCCGCGGTTTGCGACGCTATCCGGTGCGCGAACGCGATGCGCAAATCTGGGTCGACGCAGCGGCCATCGTCCCGAAGTAACGAGCCTTCGCGAGAGTTCCGCGGCATCGAGCCTGAATTCAGAGTTGGTTGACGCACTGCAGCATTCAATTGGGCAGTTGCGGTGTAATAATCATGCTTGCCCGCCGTCAAAGCACGGACAATACTGCTGCAAAGTCAGACTGTTGAGCGTGTCTGGCTGTTACACAAGTGGGCGCTAGACCCATGCTTATCGTCGATCTTTTAAAGCGATCTCCGTCTGGGGCTAGGGATGTGACCATTATCGATTTCGGCAGGGCCGTCCCGTCGTCACGGGCGCGCGGCTGGCAGCAATGGCCAGGCCACGAGGACTTCTCGCTGCAGTTCCTGCGCGTGCTGCGCGCGGCGCAGGAAGGCGGAAGTACCGTTTCGGAATGTTTCCTGGCGGCGGAGCGCATCAATCCGCGCGATGACGAAAGCTGGTATCGCGAATGGTATAGCGCGGCTGACATCAACCGTGAGCGCGCCGCGGAGGCGCTGGCGAGCGGCCGCATCCCGACGGCGCTGAGCAACTGGCTGCGTGCGACCAACTACTACCGCACCGCTCAGGTCATGCTCGCTTGCAGCGATCCGCGGCAAGGCGCAGCCATCGCCTTGATGCAGGATTGCGCCCGACTTTACGTTCAGCATGCGACGCCTGCCGGCGAGGTCGTCGAGATCCCGTGGCGGGACGGTGTGTTGCAGGGATACTTCGTTCCTGCGCGGCACGCCACGCGGCCGCCGCCGGTCGTTCTCTGCGTCGTCGGGCAAGGCCACTACAAGGAAGAGCATCTGCACAGGGTGCCCAGCTACGCGCTGGAACGCGGTCTCTCGCTGTTGCTCGTCGATTTGCCCGGTCAATCCTATAGCCAGGAGATGATCGGGTCGCCTTGTCGATATGACGTCGAAACCGCGATCAGCGGCTGGGTCGATTTCCTGGCCGACCGTGTCGATATCGATCAAGAGCGAATTGCGATCTTCGGCGACGGCCTGGGAGCCGCCTTTGCGACGCGCGGCGCCAATCTCGACGATCGCTTTGCAGCCGCTGTGTGTGATGCCGGAATCTGGGAGCTTCACGAGCGCGCGTTTATCGCCAGTCGTATTTCAGGCCGGGCGGGTCTCGGCTGTCCGAGCGAAATCGAGGGCTTTAACAGCAGCAGCGTTGCCGCCAATATCAAATGCCCGGTCCTGGTTGCGATGGGCGAGCGCGACTGGCTCGATGTCGATCACGTCACGGAATGCTGCCGCGTCCTGAAACAAAACGGCCTCGACATCGAATTGAAGATCTTCCGCGCGTCGGAAACGGTAGCTTCGCCTGCCCAGATCGATAATCCGACCGTGGGTAACGAGTTCATCTTCGACTGGATTGTCGATCGCCTGGGCGCAAGGACGAAATAGAGGTCCCGGCTCGGTCGATTGACCCGCTGCTCGCCGGCGATGTTCAGCTATTAACTTCCAGCATCAGTGTCGCTTTTTCGAGGCGATTCTTCAGCTGGGACATGTGCTGCGCGATCTCCTTCATGGCCTGCTCGTCGATATCTCCGAGAATAAAATCCCCGATCGACTCGCGCCGGGTGGAAAGCGCGGAGATCTTTTTGCTGGCCTTGTCGGACAGTGACATCAGCACGACGCGGGCATCTTCGCGGGACGCAACGCGCTGCATGAAGCCGTTTTTCTCAAGCATTTTAGACTGAGTGGTAACAAAAGACGGGTCGACATGGAGCATGGCCGAGACGTCCTTGACCGGAACACCGTTGCCGCGATCGAGGTCGCTGACGGCCATCAGGATCATCCATTGCGGCCCGCTGATGCCGAGTTCCTTTGCCCAGAACTGGCGGATTCCTTCGAGATGAACGTTGATCGAGGCGATGTCCCAGATGAACTGTCGAATGACTTCCTGATTCTGCCCGCTCACAAAAATCGAAAGGTCATTTTCGTTCCAGCCCGGAGATCCCCCACGCATAGTCGCTGTCGCCCCGCCGGCCATTCCATAGTCCTAACACTTCTCAGAATTCTATAATTGTATCAGTGAATTGTGACGAGCAAACCACGATTTCGTGTGTTGCCGGGAAACCACACTGCATCGCGATAAAGTTACCTGAGTTCATAAAGTATTTTGCTTCTAAGAATTGCGCAGGCATTGTCGGTTCCGGCGATGGGGCAACCCTCGATCGTCCCGTTGAAGTAGTTCGCTTGAGTGCCTCGCGTTATGCGGGTGTTTCCGAAAGCGCGAAGTGCTGAGGCGGTTAGTTTGGGGACTTGGGGGACTAAATCTTCGGGCGCTCGCGTCTGGCAGATCCGGAACCTTCCCTTTTGGACAACTTGGAGGTTTAACATGACGATGATTAAGAGCCTTATCCTCGGCTCGGCGGCGGGTCTGATCGCCATCGGTGGAGCTCAGGCAGCCGATCTTCCGGTGAAGGCCAAGGCAGTTGAATACGTGAAGATCTGCTCGCTCTACGGCGCAGGCTTCTACTACATCCCGGGCACCGATACCTGCATCAAGATCGGCGGCGCGATCCGTTTGGATACTGCTTTCAACGGCAGCACCTACGACGTTCCGTTCTGGCAGGGTGGTGCCGGCGGCAACAACCTCTGGACCAAGAACTATCTCTCGACTCGTGAACGTATCAACTTGACGACGGACACCCGCACCGCGACCGAATACGGCGTGGTTCGTACCTACGCGAACATTCAGTTCGACTTCCTCCAGGATCGTGAATCGATCGCTGGTGGTTACACCGAAGTCGACTACGCGTTCATCCAGTTCGCCGGCTTCACCTTCGGTAAGGCCGTCTCGCAGTTCGATCCCCAGTGGGCGCTCGCCAAGCCGTACATTTCGTCGGGCTTCAACGCCGGTTCGAACAACGCGACCGGTATCCCGCAGATCGCCTACACCGCTTCGTTCGGTAACGGCGTGTCGGGCACGATCTCGCTCGAAAACGCATCGCCCTACCGCAACGCAGGTCTCTGGAACACCAACGCGTTCATCGTCGGTCCGGGCGCAGCCTCGTTCACCGGTGCGTTCTACGGCACGAACTCGAACACCTTCCTGGGTAACTCCATCGGTGGTAACCACATTCCTGACGTCGTCGGCAACATCCGTCTCGATCAGGCTTGGGGCACCCTGCACTTCGGTGCTGCGATGCATGCAATCACCCCGGGTCTCTATGGCTCGACCGAGAACACCGGTCATGCTGACGACAGCTATGGCTTCGCAGTTACCGGCGCAGTCGAATTCAAGAACCTGCCCACCGGCGCAGGCGACAGCTTGAAGATCGAAGCATCGTACGGCAAGGGCGCAGCCAAGTATGTCTTCGGTGGCACGACCGACACCTCGGGTGGCGGCCGCTATGCGAAGGTTGATGGCAACAGCCTTGGCTTCGGCTACGTGCTCGATGGCGTCTACACCACCAACGGCCAGATCATCCAGAGCTCCGCTTGGGAAGTCAGCGCTTTCTACGAGCACTACTGGAACCCGGCTTGGCGCACCTCGCTGTTCGGTAACTACAGCCATATCTCCTATGGTTCCGGCAACGACCTGATGATGGCCTCCTTCCAGGGCCTGACCACTGGTGGCCCGGGCTTCAGCTCGTCGTCGGCTGCTGCTGCTCGTGCGGGCGTGTTCGCCGGCACTGGTAACTTCGACCTGGGTCTGGCCCAGATCGGTACCCGTACGGCCTGGACCCCGGTTCAGAACCTGACCCTCTCGGCTCAGTTCACCTATAGCCGCCTCGATCAGAACCTGAACGGCACCTACACCACCAATACCGGTGGCATGTCGGGCAAGCCGGCCGGTACGGTCTTCAATACCGCCGACCAGAACCTCTACAACGGTTCGGTGCAGATCCTGCGCTCCTTCTAATTCTGATCGTCTCACGACGACCAGTCTTTGAAACGAAGACCCCCGGCAGGAAACTGCCGGGGGTTTTTGCTTTTCGCGGCCCAAAGGGCCGTTTGACCCGTCATGCAACAGCGCCCGGCGTTCTCGACGCCACGGAGGCGGGCGTCTATACCGGCGACGTCATCCTTGGCCCGGCAGCCTGCAAAGCCCGAAGTCCGCGAAATCATGGCCTCTCCAGCTGAACTGTTTCAAAGCGCATTCGCCGCCTTCCAGCAGGGCCGGCTGCAGGATGCCGAGCGCGGGTTCAGCAAGTTCCTGCGCAAGGATCCGAAGCATTTTCCGGCGTTGAACATTCTGGCCGTCGTGCTGGTCGCGCTGAAGCGGCATGCGGAGGCCGAGCCGCATCTGAAGGCGGCCCTGCGCATCAATGCGACATCGGATGCCACGTTCTACAATTACGGCCTGGTGCTGAAGGCGCTGAATCGACCGGACGAGGCGCTGCAGCGTTTCACCGAATCGCTGGCGCTCAATCCCGGTAATACCGAAACGCTGAATAGCCGTGGCACGGTTCTGAACGATTTGCGCGATTACCCGGCTGCGCTGGAGGATTTCGATCGCGCACTGGCGCTCAATCCGCGTTATGCCGCGGCCTTCTTCAACAAAAGCAAGTCACTGGCGGAGTTGAAGCGCTATGACGATGCGCTTGCAGCCTGCGAGGCGGCGCTCGCCTTGCAGCCCGATCTGGCGGAAGCCTGGTTCGGCCGCGGCTACATCTTTGGCCAGATGCGGATGCCGGCTGAAGCAGTGGAGGCCTATGGCCGCGCACATCAACTCAATCCGGACATACCGCTGCTAAAAGGCAATCTGTTGCATCAGAAGATGCTGGTCTGCGACTGGCAGGACACAAATGCGCTGATTGCCGAGATCGAGGCTGATCTTGCTGCCGGCAAACTGGCCGCCGAGCCATTCGGCTGGCAGGGCGTCGCCACCTCGGAACGCAGTCTGCAGCGCTGCGCCGAGCTGACCAACGCCTTGCGTTTTCCCATGCAGGCCCCGCTGCTGCGTGCTTCCCCGGCCGGGCCGAATGCAAAAATCCGCGTCGGCTATCTGTCCGGTGAATTTCGACAGCAGGCGACCTCGCTGCTGCTGGTCGGTGTGCTGGAGCAGCACGACAAAAGCGCATTCGAGATTTTGGCCATCGACAACGGGTATGACGACGGCAGCGACATCAGGCAACGCATCGCTGGTGCCGTGGATGGGATCGTCGATATCTCCACACTGAGCGATCCGCAGGCGGTGGATGCCATTCGTGCGCAGCGCATCGACATCCTCGTCAATCTCAACGGCTATTTCGGCGAGCAGCGCACCGGCGTATTCGCGCGCAGGGCCGCGCCGGTACAGGTCAATTATCTCGGCTTTCCCGGCACGCTCGGCGCGGGCTTCATGGATTACGTCCTCGCCGATCAGTATGTCCTGCCGCCCGAGCACCGGCAGTTCTATAGCGAGAAAGTCGCCTGGCTGCCGAATTGCTATCAGGCCAATGACGATCGCCGGGAGATATCGACACGTGTATTCACGCGTGCCGAGGTCGGCTTGCCTGCGCAGGGCTTTGTGTTCTGTTGCTTCAACAATGCCTACAAGATCACGCCCGATGTCTTCGACAGTTGGATGCGGATTCTCTCAGCCGTTGACGGCAGCGTCCTCTGGTTGCTGGAGGACAGCGCTGCGGCCGTGGCGAATTTGCGCCGCGAAGCGCAAGCACGGGGCATAGATCCCGCGCGTCTGGTTTTTGCTGCGCGCATGTCGCCGGCCGAGCACCTGGCGCGGCATCGGTGCGCGGATCTGTTTCTGGATACGTTGCCGTACAACGCGCATACGACAGCGAGCGACGCATTATGGGCTGGATTGCCTTTGCTGACGTGTCGCGGAGAAACCTTTGCAGGGCGCGTCGCCGCAAGTCTTCTGCAGAATCTGGGCATGTCGGAGTTGATTGCGGCGAACCGAGATGACTATGAGCGCATGGCCATCGAACTGGCGCGGAATCCGGAGCGATTATCGTCGATCCGGGAGAAGTTATCTGCCAATCGTCTGAAAATGCCGGCCTTCAACACCCGGCGTCTGGCGCGCGATATCGAAACAGCATTTCGCAAGATGGCCGAGCGGGCCCGGGCAGGCCTGGCGCCGGGCCATATCATGTTTCCCGCTGACTAAACGCCAATAATATATTTGGTTGAGCAAATCAGGTATTGCGCTCAACATTCTAGCTCATGTAATATTTTCGTGCGCAGTCGGCAAATTTTTTGACGGCCCTAGGTCTTCAAGGAGACTCGCGTGCTCTGATGTAAATCTCCGAAACCACCGGCAATGCCCTGCCGGTGGTTTTTCGGCTTTTGGGGCCCCAATTCGGGTAGCGCGGCTGGTTTCATGATTCATTACCAACGCACCAAGGGAGCGGAACTGTGCCATGGCGGCACGCCCTTGAATCAGTCCAACCCTCTCTGAAAACGACGGAATTGCTGCTGAACAGATCGGCTGCATGGGATCGAACCTGTCGCAAAGGCATCCAGATTATGACCTGTTGCGCATCGTTGCATATCAGGACTGACGAGCTATCTGACCGAAATTGCTAGAGATTTCTTGCTTTTTGAGCAAGTTGTGGCTAAAAGCCGCTCATCGTGGAGAGTATGAATAATGGCGCATAACTACGCAATTAATGAGGACGTTCACCACCAGCTGCAGGGGCCGCAGGGCCGTTCCACCGTCAAGGAGCGCAGCATTTACACCATCACCTCTCGCCTTCCGATTGAAGCCGATGGTCGCCCGCGTTACCGGATCAAGAGCAAGTCCGAGAACATTGAGCGCGTCGTGACCGAAGAGCAGATCAGCCGCCTGGGTTGATCTCCGATCGGCTCTCTTGCTGATCGCACTTGCCGTTTGCTGTCGTCGCCGGGGCCGTGGACCCCGCGACGAAGCAGGCCGCCGCAAAGACCCCAACCAGATGATATCTTGAAGCGGGAAGCTTGCCCGGGGCTGATCTCCGCCTGCGTCGCTGCGATGGTTGCGGGCTGACAGCTTCGCGCCATATGCTTTGCCTCGAGGGCGGATACGGAAGGCCACACACGCGATCGTCGCGCCGCACCTCGGCAATAATGATGTGGTCGGAGCGGGGCGTCCCTTGATCGAAAAACTTGAACTGCTGTTGTCGCTGGCGAAGGAACGGCATTTCGGCCGCGCCGCGGAAGCTTGCGGCGTGACGCAGCCCACGATGTCGACCAGCCTCAAGCAGCTCGAGGACATGCTCGGCGTGATGCTGGTGCAGCGCGGATCGCGCTTCCAGGGCTTCACGCCGGAAGGCGAACGTGCGCTCGATTGGGCACGCCGCATCGTTGGCGATGCCCGCGCGATGAAGCAGGAAATCAATGGCCTCAAGGACAGTCTCTCGGGCGAGATCCGCATAGCTGCGATTCCCACCGTCCTCGGCATGGTCGCATCGCTGACGACGCCATTCCGCGCGCGGCATCCTGACGTACGCTTTCGGATCGTGTCCTGCACATCGGCGGCAGTGCTCGGTCTGCTCGAAAATCTCGAAGTCGATGCCGGGCTGACCTACATCGAGAACGAGCCGCTCGGCAAAGTGCGTTCGATCCCGCTTTATAAAGAAAGCTACCGGCTGCTGACCTCGCCGGACAGCATGTTCGGCGATCGCAAGACGGTTACCTGGAGCGAAGTCGGCCAGGTGCCGCTGTGCCTGCTGACCCCCGACATGCAGAACCGCCGCATTATCGATCGTGCCCTGAAGTCGGTTGGTGCCGAGGCGATGCCGATGCTGACGTCGAATTCGATCATCGTGCTCTATACCCATGTGAAGACCGGCCGCTGGGCGAGCGTGATGCCGGCCAAGCTGGCAGAGACGCTGGGTCTGACCGCCAACGACTCGGTGCGCATGATTCCGATCGTCGATCCCGTGGTGAATTACGGCGTCGGTCTTGTCGTGCCTCAGCGCGATCCCATGACCCCACTGGTGGCGACCCTGGTGCAGATCGCCCGCGAAGTGGCGCCGTCGCTGGAGGCGTGAGGCGGCGGTTGATGATGGTTTGCTGCACAGCGCCTACCGCGTCGCAACCAGGCTAACCATTTCAAACTCATTGGTTTCGCCGGCTGTCGATACCATTTCCGTATCGCAGCATGAGACAGCTTTATTGATCTTTGGATCGATTCCAATTCTGATCGGTTTTCCAGTCATTGGATCAATCGAGTACCGGGATGAACGCAGCCTACGAGCCCAATGCTTATGAGTCTTGGAGTGCCGATCGCGGCGCCGAGATCATCGAAAGCCTGTCCTATGTGGAAGGCGGTGTGATCGTGATCCTGCATGCGATGCAGGAAGCCTTCGGCTACGTGCCGGAGCCGGCAATTCCGATGATCGCGCTGGCGCGTAACCTGTCCCGCGCCGAGGTCCATGGCGTGTTCACTTTCTACCATGACTTCCGCCACGAGCCGGCCGGCAAGCATGTGCTGAAGATCTGCCGGGCCGAAGCTTGCCAGGCCGCCGGCGGCGATGCGCTTGCGGCGCGCGCGGAAGCGAAATTGGGTGTAAAGTTTGGAAATACGACGGCGGATCAGCGCGTTACATTGGAGCCGATCTATTGCCTCGGGCTCTGCGCCACGGCGCCGTCGGCGATGCTGGATGGCCGTCTGGTTGGCCGCCTCGATGAGAAGCGCATCGATGCGCTGGTCGCGGAGGCACAGCGATGACATCGTCTGATAAAACTCTGAAGATCTACATTCCGCGGGATGCGGCCGCTGTTTCCGTCGGTGCCGATGAACTTGTCTCTGCCTTCGAGATACAGGCCGCGACGCGCAAGCTTGCCATCGAGATCATTCGCCCCGGTTCGCGCGGATTGCTGTGGCTTGAGCCGATGATCGAAGTCGCGACGCCGGAAGGTCGCGTCGCCTTCGGTCCGGTCGAAGAGAAAGACGTTGCGTCGGTGCTCGATGCGATGGTCGCAAACGGCCAGCACGCGCTGCGTCTTGGTGTCGCGGAGGAGATTCCGTGGCTCAAGAAGCAGACGCGTCTGACCTTTGCGCGCTGCGGCGTGGTCGATCCTCGTTCGGTTCAGGATTACATCGCACATGGTGGCTACAAGGGCCTCGAGCGTGCGCTGGCGCTGGATAGCGCCGGCATCATTGCCGACGTCACCACCTCCGGCCTGCGTGGCCGCGGCGGGGCCGGCTTCCCGACCGGCATCAAGTGGAAGACGGTGGCCGATACCAAGGCCGATCGCAAATTCATCGTCTGCAATGCGGACGAGGGCGATAGCGGCACCTTCGCCGACCGCATGATCATGGAAGGCGATCCCTTCGTGGTGATCGAAGGCATGACCATCGCGGGCATCGCTGTGGGTGCAACCAAGGGCTACATCTATATCCGCTCGGAATATCCGCATGCCGTCGAGGCGATGAATGCGGGCATCGCAGCCGCCAAGCGCGCCGGATATCTCGGCGACAGGATCAACGGTTCGGCGCATTCGTTCGATCTCGAAGTTCGCGTCGGCGCAGGTGCCTATGTGTGCGGCGAGGAAACCTCGCTGCTTGAGAGTCTCGAAGGCCGCCGCGGCATCGTCCGCGCCAAGCCGCCGCTGCCGGCCCATAAGGGCCTGTTCGGCGAGCCGACGGTCATCAACAACGTGCTGTCGTTTGCGGCGATCCCGTTCATTCTCGATAACGGCGCAAAGGCCTATGCGGACTATGGCATGGGCCGCTCGCGCGGCACGATGCCGATCCAGCTCGCGGGCAACGTCAAATTTGGCGGCCTCTTTGAAGTCGCCTTCGGCATCACGCTCGGTGAACTGGTCGACGATATCGGCGGCGGCACCTTTACGGGCAAGCCGGTCCGCGCGGTGCAGGTCGGCGGTCCGCTCGGTGCCTATTTCCCGCGCGAATTGTTCGACACGCCGTTTGACTACGAGGCTTTCGCCAAGCGCGACGGATTGATCGGCCATGGCGGGATAGTTGTGTTCGACGACACGGTCGACATGTCGAAGCAGGCACGATTCGCGATGGAATTCTGCGCCATCGAATCCTGCGGCAAGTGCACGCCGTGCCGCATCGGCTCCACCCGCGGTGTCGAAACGATCGACAAGATCCGCCGCGGTGAGCGCGTCGCCGAGAACATCGCTGTGCTGCAGGATCTGTCGAACACGATGAAGTTCGGCTCGCTCTGTGCGCTGGGCGGTTTTACGCCGTATCCGGTGATGAGCGCATTGAAACATTTCCCTGATGATTTCGGCCCGGTGCCCACGCGCCTTCAGGCTGCAGAGTAAAGGAGCAACAAGATGTCGCTCGTTCACGAAATCGATTTTGGTACGCCGCGCTCGAAGTCCGAAAAGATGGTCACGCTGACCATCGACGGACAGAGCGTTTCGGTGCCCGAGGGCACCTCGATCATGCGCGCTGCCATGGAGATGGGCACGCAGATTCCAAAACTCTGCGCCACCGACATGGTGGATGCCTTCGGCTCCTGCCGTCTCTGTCTCGTCGAGATCGAAGGCCGCGCGGGCACGCCGGCCTCCTGCACCACGCCGGCCATGGAAGGCCTCGTGGTCCACACCCAGAATGAGCGGCTGGCGAAGCTTCGCAAGGGCGTGATGGAGCTCTACATCTCCGATCATCCGCTCGACTGTCTGACCTGCGCTGCGAATGGCGACTGCGAATTGCAGGACATGGCCGGCGCGGTCGGCCTGCGCGACGTGCGCTACGGTTATGACGGCGAGAACCACGTGTTCGCCAAGAGCGGTCCGAAGCACACCCACAATTCGCCGGAAGCGTGCGAAAACGATCACTGGATGGCGAAGGACGAATCCAATCCGTACTTCACCTATGACCCCTCGAAGTGCATCGTCTGCTCGCGCTGCGTCCGCGCCTGCGAGGAAGTGCAGGGCACGTTCGCACTGACGATCTCCGGCCGCGGCTTTGACAGCCGCGTGTCGCCGGGCATGAGCGAGAGCTTCCTGGGGTCGGAATGCGTGTCCTGCGGCGCCTGCGTGCAGGCCTGCCCGACCGCGACGCTGACCGAGAAGGCCGTGATCGAGATTGGCCAGCCAGAGCACTCCGTTGTGACCACCTGCGCTTATTGCGGCGTCGGCTGCACCTTCAAGGCGGAAATGCGCGGCGAGGAAGTCGTGC
>NZ_JBGMOE010000149.1:0-1139 GCF_041424195.1 Tardiphaga sp.
TATAGTCTCGACCGTATCATTCATCGGATTTAACTCCCTGTTTTTTCGAAGAGTAGATAGTTCATCGCCACGCGCGAACACGAAGCGAAAGGCTTGTCGGCACGCCTCTGGAGACTCGCATGACAATTGACCGCCGCGAAGCCACTGAGCACCTCCGCCAGCGGTTGGATCGGAGGCTTATTCCTCCCGGTCTTGACATTCACGGTCGAATGGACGACCGGCAGCTTGTAGTTCATCGCAGCCTTGGCCGTGCTGACGATGTTGAACACCAGCTCGTCGCGGTCCATCGAGCGGATCGAGCTGACCTGGATCGGCTGGTAGTCGATGACGATGAACGCCGAGTTCTCCGGCGTGAGTAGTTCATCGATTTGGGGAGTTACGTATCTTCTCGCTTGCCATTTCTGCTTCCTTTCTTCGTTGGATTTATACCTGCGCTTCCCTCCGACCCTGGCCGAAGACCGGGTGGAGCGGCGAGCGCACGCCGCTCCGTCGGTGAAGAACGTGAAGCCTAAGTTACGCCCACCCAAGCTCGCAAATTCTTTTGCAGCACAGGGACTACGCCGAAATCGCCTTCGCGGAATCCGCCTGTTCGCGCAGCATGAATTTCTGGATCTTGCCGGTCGACGTCTTCGGGAGTGCCCCGAACATCACGGACTTCGGCGATTTAAATCCCGGCAGCACGCTTTTGCAGTAGGCCAGAATCTCGGCCTCCGTCGGGGTCGCGCCGTCCTTCAGTTCAACGAAAGCGCAGGGCACCTCGCCCCATTTGGGGTCCGGCTTGGCGACCACGGCTGCGAACAGCACCGCCGGATGCTTGTAAAGCACGTCTTCGACTTCCACCGACGAGATGTTCTCGCCACCCGAGATGATGATGTCCTTCGAGCGGTCCTTGATGATGACGTAGCCGTCCTCGTCGAGTACGCCGAGATCGCCGGTGTGAAACCACCCGCCTTCGAACGCTTCCTTCGTCGCTTTCTCGTTCTTCAGGTAGCCCTTCATCACGATGTTGCCGCGGAGCATGACCTCGCCGATGGTTTCGCCATCGCGTGGCACCTCGCGCATGGTCTCCGGATCAAGCACCGTGACGGCTTCCTGAAGCGGATAGGGCACGCCCTGACGGCGCTTGAGCTGGGCGCGCT
>NZ_JBGMOE010000150.1:0-1133 GCF_041424195.1 Tardiphaga sp.
GCATCACCCCGACCGGCACCGCGCCCTTGGCGGCGAGATCGGACAGGTTGGTCGCCACCAGCTTCCACGCGACATCCCCGGCTGGATCGCTGGCGAGATAATGCACGCCCTCGACCAGCGTATCGCTGGTCAGCACCAGCCGCCCCAGCCGCGCGGCGTCATCGCGCAGGCCCAACGCCCCTGGATGCAGCGGCAGCGCGCGCAAGGCGGCGAGGAAATCGGCTTCGGTCATGCGCGCCGGTGTAGCGGGGGCGGGGGCGGATGTCTGCGGGTGGTGGGGAGGGGTCTGGCGGCTTTTCGGAAGATTACCGATTAGTCGGACGGGGGCTATGCGCGCAGGTCAGATCGTGCGCATGGCTATCAATGGGTCGAATATGGATGGGGTAAGGAGTTCGATTCAGTTCGTCGGTGACGAATAAGCTACCACTGGTATCTTTGAAAAATCTCATGAAGAAAATTATTGGCGACTTGGTGTGCCTTGTCACGAAATAAATCGTGTTTTGATGCGTAGAGTATGTTCCGTCATAGGACCCAAAACCAGTCACTTTCTCAAAGCGCGCGTTCCGTTCTATTATGAGAGGACCAGCGTCTACTGAACCTTCACAATCACGAATATAGTGACCTAACACCATATTTCGCAAATCGGACGCAGTTAAGGCTATGTAGTTATTGTCAGGAGGGTTGGGCATCGCACCCGCTAACGATAGCGACGCGATCAAGGCAAATGCGGCTCGGATGCACTGGGAAGGCATGACGCGAGAGTGGAGAACTGCGTGAACGTCCGCAATAGGGACGCCAACAAGAGCGGCTAAGTGGCAGATATTGGGCGAGAGCGGACAATCGCCCTTGCTCACTCCTCCCGCTTCACCCCATCCAGCCCGCGTTCCAGCCGCCCGGCGTCCACTGCCGCCGCCTCGCGTTCAGCTTTGCTCCGCCCGAAGGCGGCGCGGTTGATGGTGGCGGTGGCTTCTGCCGCTTTGCGGGTGTGCGCCTTGCGGGCGCGGCGGAGGTTGATGACCTCCGCCATCTTTATGCGCGGACGTCCTTGGCGATGGCGTCGAGCAGGCCGTTGACGAAACCCGCCTCGCGCTTGTCGAAGAAGGCGTGCGCGACATCGACATATTCGGTGATGA
>NZ_JBGMOE010000151.1:0-6237 GCF_041424195.1 Tardiphaga sp.
CGGCGGCGGCCCTATCAGGTGGTGTTGTTCGACGAGGTCGAGAAGGCGCATGGCGATGTGTTCAACATCCTGCTGCAAGTGCTCGATGACGGGCGGTTGACCGACGGCCAGGGGCGCACCGTCGACTTCACCAACACGATCATCGTGCTGACCTCCAACCTCGGCAGCCAGATCCTCACGACGCTGGGCGAAGGCGAAGACGTCGCGAGCGTCGAACCGCAAGTGATGGAGATCGTGCGCGGGCATTTCCGGCCCGAATTCCTCAACCGGCTCGACGAGATCGTGCTGTTCCACCGGCTCGGGCAAGCGGAGATGGCACCGATCGTCGACATCCAGGTGCAGCGGATCGCGACGCTGCTGGCCGAGCGCAAGGTCTCGCTGGAGCTGACCGATGCTGCGCGGGCGTGGTTGGGGCGGGTTGGGTACGATCCCGTCTATGGCGCGCGGCCGCTGAAGCGCGCGGTGCAGCGCTATCTGCAAGACCCACTCGCCGACCTGATCCTGCGCGGCAGCGTGAAGGATGGCGCGACGGTGCGGGTCGACGAAGGCGACGGCAGACTGGAGCTGACCGTCGAGTGACAAAAAAAGGGGCGGCTCCTTTGCAGGAACCGCCCCTCCGCGTTGGTGTGATGCGGTTGGCTTACCAGTCGATCTTCGCGCCGAAGCGGACGAAGCGGCCGATGAAGCCCTGGCTTTCCCATGCCACGTTGTAGCCGAAGCCCGTGTCATAGGTCTGGCCCGGGTTGAAGTCGGGCTTCACGTCGAACACGTTGAGGACGTTTGCATAGAAGGTGAAGCGGTTGCCCACCTTGATGCTCGCGCTCATGTCCACATCGATGAAGCGGCGTGCACGGCACTTGAACGGCGAACCATCCGAATAGGTGTAGACCGAAACACCGCCATTGTTGGCGCAATCGCCCGGTACGCCACCATAGTCGACCGAAGCCATGTCATAGCCGCTGGTGTAATATGCCGTCGCGCTCAACGTACCCTTGCCGTTGAAGTCGAGCGTATTCTGCCAGCTGCCGCGCCACTTCGGCGCACCCGAGCACGAGGTGATGTTGCACGGGCTGAGCGATCCGTCGAAGCGCTGAACCGTACCGTTCGGCTGAACCTGCTCGAGATTGATCAGATAGGTCGCATCAACGCGGCTGGTCAGGTTGATGCCGTTGCCCAGCGGGATCCGCGCGGTACCCGACATATCGAGCCCCGACGTGGTTTCCGAAGTCGTGTTGATGAAGCTGTACTGGATGAAGCCCAACTGCGGCAGCGCGTTCGGGAAGTTGGGATCGGCGACGCCCGGCTTTACGGTGATGCCGGGAACATTCACGACGCCGTTATTGGCATAATAGGCCGCAGCCACGCCCGAATAATCCGGTGCCCCGATCAGACCCTTGATCTTGATGTGGTAGTAATCAAGCGTGAAGGTCAAGCGGCGGGTCGGCTCGAAGACGATGCCCCCGGTGATGCTGGTCGACTTCTCGGGCTTCAGATTGGGGTTGCCCGCCGAGGTCAAACCATAGCTGTACGGCAGCGTCGCGTAGGAGTCGCCGCCATGCGCGGCGATGTATGCCGCACCGCCGGCCTGGGTCGGCGAAACCGTCGACGTGATATAACCGGTCGTCGGCTGGCCATAGGCTTCCTGGAAGCTCGGGATGCGGAAGCCGCGCGACCAGGTTCCGCGGATCCGCAGCTGCTCGATTGGCTTGAAGATCGCGGTGACCTTCGGCGAGAAGTTGCTCTGCCCCGACGAATAATCGTCATAACGACCGGCACCGCTCAGCGTCAGCATATTGAACAGTGGCGCATCAATTTGGAAGAAGGCCGACTTCACGTTGCGGCTGCCCGCCGTACTCACCGAGTTGATGCTGTAATAGCGGTCGGCAGGATTGATCTCATTCGGCGCGTTCGCACTCGGATTGTTGACCGATTCGTAGCGATACGCGCCGCCGACCGCCGCCGTCAGCTCGCCACCGGGCAAGGTAAAGAACGACTTGGAAACCGACGCCTGGACTTGCCACAGCTTCGATGTCGACAGATTGTTGTTGGTCGGCGCGATATAGTCGCGCGTTGCCTGCGTGTTGAGCGACGGATCGACGAAGTTGAACGAGCCGTCGTTGATCACGTTGATCAGGCGCTGCGGATTTAGGTAGTTCTTGTTGGTAACCTTCAGATCGACCTCGGAATAGGTCGCATCGGCATTGTACTTCCAGCCTTCGCCGAACGTGCCCTGGATCCCGCCTGCGAAGCGATAGGTTTTCGTGTCGGTCAACGAGATACGCGGCTGATCGTAGCGATAATTGACCCGCGCCTGCTGACCAAGTGCCGCAAACGGATTGTTCGGGTTGAGCGTGCCATTGGCCGCGGTGCACGCCACGGTCGTGCCGCGCGGACAGACGTAAACCGGCAAGAGAACCGGGCTAAGGGTGAACTGCGTCCCGCCCGCTGCGGTCTGGCCGGCGAAGCTCAGCGGCGAAATGCTGCTGTTGGTCTGCGTCTCGTAGAAATTGCCCATCAGATAGGCCTGCGCCTTGCTGCCGACATTGACGGTCAGATGCGCCGTCGCCCCGAAGCGCTGCTCCTCTGGAATTTCCAGCAGATAATCTTTGACGTTATCCTGCGAGCAGACCAGCGAGCCGGTCGGCGTACCTGCCGCTGCCGCTTGCGCTTGCTGCGCCGGGGTCAGGGTGATCGCGGTAAGGTCCCGACAGCCAGCGGCGGGATTGAGCAACTGGAACTGCGAGCCGGCAACCGGGCTGCCGTTCAGATAGGGCCGCGCAACCGGCACGCGCGTCGAGCCAAGGCCGCCGAAGCTGCCATCGCCCTGAATGCCGTTGATCGTCTCGTTGGGCAGACAGGTGCCGCCCGCCTTACAGATCGCGCTGTAATTGTTGGTGTTCCACGGATAACCACGGTCGCGCGCGTAGATCGGGTTGTCGTGCTGGAATTCGGCATTGACGTAGAAGTTGAAGCCCTGCTCGCTGAGCTTGCCATAGCCATAGGTCAGATCGGCGCGCGTTTCGCCGCCGTCCCCGCGCTGCGAGATGCCGGCCGATGCGTTGGCGTGCAGACCGACGATCTCCTTCTTCACGACGACGTTGACGACGCCCGCGACCGCATCCGCACCATAAGTCGCGGAGGCACCGTCCTGCAGGACGTCGACCTTCTCGACGACCGACTGCGGAATGGTGTTGAGATCGACGAAGCTGCGCTGGCCGTCATCGCCGAGCGGGTAAATTGCCGAGCGCAGACCGTCGAACAGGGTCAGCGTGTTACCGGTGGTGAGGCCGCGCAGCGAGACAGCGGTCGCGCCGGTGGCGAAACCGAAGCTGTTCCAGGCACGCGTCATCGTGCCTGCACCGTTGGCGGGAATGGTCTGCAGCGCTTCGGCAATGGTGTTCTGACCGCGATTGGCAAAGTCTTGCGCGGTCAAGGTGTTGATCGGGGCGGCCGTCGCGGCGGCGCTGTTACGGATCAACGAACCCGTGACCACGATGTCCTGGCCCTGGCTGCCCGTGTCGGGCTGCGCCTGCTCGGGCACTGGCGCGGTCGACGGTGCGGCGGGTTGCTGGTCCTGCGCAAATGCTGGCACTGCAGCAAGCAGTAGCGCAGTGGATGCGGCCCCCGTCAGCAGCCGTGCCTTGCGAGCGATGAAGTCTGTTCCGATCACGTCTTTTCCCTTGCTGACCGCACGCATCTACGAAAATTCGCACCGCGGCGTTGTTTGCAAGTCTCGTGACCGAACATGTGCTCGGCCCCCCGAGACATGCGCATGGGATGAAGCGCCCAAGGCACGCTGTAAAGTGAGCCGCGCACGCCCGACTACGCTTTCATTTCACTCTGTTACATAAAAACAACAACTTCGTTACGCGTTTGCAACAGGTTAACGAAAAAGGGCGGCCCCTTCGCAGAGACCGCCCCCTTCCAACAAATACGCCGTACCTTAGAACTTAAAGTGTGCGCCCGCGCGGAACGTGCGACCAACGATGCCGGCCATGTGCCAGGTCGGCAGATAGTTGGCACCCGAATACGACGCTGGAGCAAGCGGTGCCTTCTCGCCGGTGATGTTGCCGACGAACAGGTTGAACGTGAAATTGTCGTTGACCTTGAAGGCCGCACTCACGTCAGCATAGATGAAGCGCTTGATGTAGCAGAACTTGTCGCCGGTGCCATAAAGGTTGCCACCTGCACACGAGATGTCGTCGCCTTCGTCAGCGGCGACTTCCTTGATGCGCGACACATAATAGGTCGTCGCCGACAGCGAGAGCGGACCGAACTCGATCGTGTTCTGCCAGTTTCCGCGCGCGCGCGGCGTGCCCGCGCCCGACGACAATTCGTAAGGTCCGAGCGTACCGGCATATTTCTGGATTTTGCTGCCATTACCCGGATCCAGGTCATACTGGATCACATAGGTGACATCGAGGCGGCTGGTGAAGGTCACGCTTGGGGAAATCGGCACGCGAATGTTGGCGCCGAAGTCGAGGCCAGAGCTCTTGATCGAACCGGCGTTGACGAACGGCACGTTGATGATGAGCACGCGCGGCAGCGCGTTCGGAAACAGCGGATCGGGCGCGTCGACAGCCGAAACGGTGTAGCCTGCAGGCAGCGCGGTTCCGGCGAAATAATTCGCGCGGGCAGTGCCGGCATCGGGACCCGTCACGATGACGTCGGTCTTCTTGATGTTGTAGTAATCGACCGTGAAGCTGACGTTGTGCACCGGCTCGGCCACGATGCCAGCGGTGAAGCTGCGCGACTTTTCAGGCTTCAGATTGGGGTTGCCGGTCGCGCCCGAACCGAGGCTGTAGGCCTGGGCATAGGGGTTGGTGTTGCCCGCGGTGATGAGGCCGCCATGCGCCAGCTGGAAGCTGGCCGGCGGGGTCACCGTCACGAAGCCAGCATAGCTCGACGCCGGGTTGTTTTCAGCGAAGGTCGGAGCGCGGAAGCCGTTCGAGTACGTCCCGCGGATCGCGAGTTGCTTGATCGGCGTCCATTTGGCGCCGATCTTGGGCGAGAAGTGGCTGAAGCCTTCTGAATAGTGATCGTAGCGGCCCGAACCGGTCACTTCGAGCGTCTTCAAAATCGGTGCGCCGACCTCGAAATAGCCCGCGTAAACGTCATGCGTACCAAAGGCCGCCGAGGTGTTGGCGTATTTGGTCAGGCCCGGATTGTTGCTGTTGTTGACTTCGGTCTCGTGGCGGAACTGGCCACCGACGGCGACCTGCAGATTGCCGCCCGGCAGCGCGAACAGATCTTTGGCGACTGACGCGTCAACCGAGATCAACGAGGTGTGCGACGGCGTCGTGTAGACCGGCGCGACCATGTCGCGAACGGCCTGGCTGTTGAGCGACGGATTGACGAAATTGTAGGCGCCGGTGTTGATCGCCTTCTTCAACCCGGCGATGTCGAGCACGCCGTGGTTTTCGATCGAGAAATTGTCGCGTGCACCGACCGCATCGATCTTCCAGTGATAATCGCCTGCGATATCGCCATTGAAGCCGACAGCGCCGCGGAACACTTCGTTGTTGCGGACCGAATAGACCGGGATATCGCCGAACGCATAATAGATGCGCGCGGCGTTGTTGGCCGGATCGGCGGCCCCTGCAGCTGCATAGGGGTTGTTCGGATTGAGCGTGCGGTCCGCGGCGGTCGCGCAGTTGACGCCCGACGAGCAGATATAGACTGGCAGAACGATGCCCGGGTTGCTCGACGACTGGGTCGGCGAAGCACCATAAGGCTGCGTTTGGCGGATCGAGTTGGGCGCGCGACCGATCGTGACCTGGCTGTGCGAGTAGCTTCCGGTGGCATAGCCCTCGATCGAGTCGGTGAGACGCACGCTCAGTCGGCCGGTGACGCTATAGCGCTCCTGCGACGGCTGGATGTCGTTATAGCGGGTGCCATATTCCTGGCCGTAATCATGCTTACAGCCCGTGCCGCCGGATGCCCCCGCAACGGTAAAGGTGCCATTCGCGCACTGCGCGGTCCCACCGAGCAGCGTGTAAGTACCCGTCGCGACACCGCCGGCGAAGGGATTGTTGAGGTCAGTCTGCGGAGCGCGGCGCACGACGGCGTTGGTCGACGCGGTGGTCAACGAGCTGTCGCCGGTATTGTTGTCGAGGCCGCCGATCGAGCTCAGATCGTTGGTGTTGTACGGGAAGCCGCGCGATGGTGCCGCGATCGGCTGATCCTTCTGATATTCACCGTTAATGTAAACGTTCCAGCCTTTTTCCTGATAATCAC
>NZ_JBGMOE010000152.1:0-1102 GCF_041424195.1 Tardiphaga sp.
TCCGCTACTGCGATGACGGTCGGCTCGAGATCAGCAACAATCTGGTGGAAAACGCGCTGCGCGGTGTCGCGCTCGGACGCCGGAACTGGATGTTCGTCGGCTCCATGAAGGGTGGAGAGGCCGCCGCGCTCTTCTACTCCCTGGCCGGCACATGCCGGCTAAACGGCGTCGAGCCCGAAGCCTGGTTCACCGACGTCATCGAACACATCGGCAACCACCCGATCAATCGGATCGATGACTTCCTGCCATGGAAGTGGCAGGCATCGAGGCTGACCAACGATCTGGAGAAGGCTGCGTGAGCAACGGCACTGTCGTGCGGATGAAGATTACGCTGGACGATGTCACACCGGCCGTCAGCCGAACGCTGGAGGTGCCGCTCAATATCCGGCTCGATCGTCTGCACACCGTCTTCCAGACTGCCTTCTCCTGGACGGACTCTCACCTGTGGGAAATGAGCTTCGGGCAAACCGGCTTCGGCATCCCTGATCCCGAATATGGCTTCGACGGGCCGCTCGACGCCCGTAAGGCCACTCTCGCCCAGGTCCTGGCGGATACGAGGCGCACGACCTTCCGATATCTCTACGACTTTGGCGACGCCTGGGAGCATAGCGTCAAGATCGAGCGCGTCAGCGCGGCCAGCCCGCACCTGACATATCCGCTCATCCTCGATGCAGTAGGCATGCGGCCGCCGGAGGACAGTGGCGGGCCATGGGGCTACGCCGAAAAGCTCGAAGCGCTCGGCGACCCCCAGCATGAATATCATGAAGAAGCGCTCGATACCCTCGGCGACGACCATGATCCCAACGCCCAGCCCGATATCCCCCTGATCGAGGCAAGGCTGGAAGCGCTCGCGAAAAAATGGGCGCCGCGGACACGCCGCAAAGCCTGACAGGCCGCGTCAACGTCACCTTCCGTCGGCGCTTACCGAGCACCAGTCATCCCCAACTGGCGCTACAATGCTATGGAGACACATGATTTAACCAAATAGGGACGTGCTGCGAGCGCGCCTTTGCCCTATTTCAATTCCTGATCGGATTGTGTAGCGCGTCGATTACGGAGTCCGGTCGGCGTCAATTATGATGGCCGGTAGGCGGCCGCGCCG
>NZ_JBGMOE010000153.1:0-1095 GCF_041424195.1 Tardiphaga sp.
TCGCCGAACACCACGCCGATCGCGCCGATCGTCAAGGCCAGCAACGCCGGATGCGGCGCATGCGGGGCAGGACTGTCAGGCTTGGTCGCGGTCGCTGCGGTCATAAGCGGTGAATGGCTCGTCAGGAAGGACGGCGCGCTTTACGCTCGTGGGGGCTTTGCGCAAGGCCTTTGATACTCGCGCTGGCCAGGCGGTGTCACGGGCGTTGCACCGAGGCCACCATTGCGACATAGCCAAGGGCATGGTTCCCTTTTCGTTCGCAGGTCGTGATTTCCTTGCTTTGGGGAGCGGTGCCCTGTTCTGGCCCGCGCGCGGGGCGTTGCTGGTGGCCGACCTGCATTTCGAGAAAGCAAGCTGGTACGCGCGCGGTGGTCAAATGTTGCCGCCTTATGATTCGCTGGCGACGCTTGCCGATCTGACCGCGCTGGCGGAGACGCTGCGCCCGCGCGAAATCTGGTGCCTGGGCGACAGTTTCCACGACGATGAGGGATGCGATCGCTTGCCCGATGCGGCGCAGGCGCGGCTGCGCGCGCTGACCGGTGCGATCGCGTGGACGTGGATCACCGGCAACCATGATGCGGGAATGGTCGATCGTTGCGGCGGGGTCGTTGTTGACGAGGCCGAGGTCGACGGGTTGATCCTGCGGCACGAAGCTGTGCCCGACGAAGTCCGTCCCGAGCTTTCGGGCCATTTCCATCCCAAATTGCGGTTGCGGGTGCGCGGTCGTTCGGTCTCCCGCCGCTGCTTCGTCGCCAGTGCGTGCAAGCTGATCCTGCCCGCGTTCGGCGCTTTGACGGGGGGGCTGGATGCAGCACACCCGGAGATTGTCCGCGCAGTCGGGCGAGGGGCGGAAGCGCTGATCCCGGTCGAGGATCGCTTGCTGCGCTTCCCGCTGGCGGCGTAAGCCGCTGCGAAAAATCCCTCCCGTGAACGGGAGGGATTTCACATCTCAGCTCGCCAATTGCGGAAAGCCTGCGCGGAACGCCGCAACCTTTGGTTTGTCGAAGGTCACGATATAGGGGTGGTTGGGGTTCCGGTCGTAGAAATTCTGGTGATAATCCTCCGCCGGAAAGAAAGCGCCGGACTCGATTCTGG
>NZ_JBGMOE010000154.1:0-1092 GCF_041424195.1 Tardiphaga sp.
CTTCATCGCTTCGAGCGTGACGAGCTTCTGGCCCTTGGTGACGGTGTCGCCTGCGGCCACGTCCACCGCGATGATGCGGCCAGGCATCGGCGAGAGGATCGCGCCGTCGGCGGCGGTGCCTGCTACATTACCGCGCGTCGCCGATGCCGCAAACCGCCACGTTGCGCCCTGCAGCGTTGCAAAGACGACTTCGCCTGAAACGTCGAGAATCGGGTAGGCACGCTGATCGTAGGTTGTGTAGCCATCGGTAGCACCGACATATTCACGGTCGCGGTCCATCATTCGGACGCTGTGACACTCATGCCCATTCAGGCGAAACCCAGTGGGCGCGATGTTATGTCTCGCTGGCGCTATCAGTTCAACGGCGACTTGATCGAGTATCCACTGTGGAGGATCAACCTCATAGATCACGTCGTCCTGATGTTGCTCGATAAAACCAGTGTGAACTCTTCCGCGCATAAAGTCGGGGTTCACCAATAAGGCATGAAGAAACGTCGCGTTGGTACGCAGCGGCCAAACCTGTGCGTCACCAACCAATATTGCCAAACCTAGCGCCGCGTCGCGCCGACCTTCCGCGTGGCAGACGATCTTGGCAATCATCGGATCATAAAAGGAAGAGACCTCGCCTCCTTCCGCAACGCCGGTCTCGATTCGGCCAACGAAGGGATAATCGTTATCATATTCGACACCGCGCACGGGGTGCCGCCAGCGAGTGGATCGCACTTTATTTGGCAAACGGAAGCGATCCAATCTCCCCACGGACGGCAAAAATCCTTTTAAGGGATCCTCCGCATATAGCCGCGCTTCCATCGCCCAGCCATTGATCGACAGCTCGTCCTGCCGCTTCGGCAGCGCCTCGCCGCTCGCCACGCGTAGCTGCCATTCGACCAGATCGACGCCAGTGATTTCCTCGGTCACCGGATGTTCGACCTGCAACCGCGTGTTCATTTCCATGAACCAGATGCGGTCGGCGCGGAGGCCCTCGCTCGCATCGGCGATGAACTCGATCGTGCCCGCCCCGACATAATCGACCGCTTTGGCCGCCTTCACCGCCGCCGCGCAGATCGCTTCGCGGGTCGCGACGTCCATGCC
>NZ_JBGMOE010000155.1:0-19379 GCF_041424195.1 Tardiphaga sp.
AAAACTACTTTGCCAACGCCGGATACGCTTCAATAAAAACGTGAAACGCTCTAGGCGCCCGCTTCCACCGACCCACTGGTCATTCCGGGGCGCTCGCCGCAGGCGAGTGAACCCGGAAGCCCGGAATGTTCGGCGCTAAGCTATCCTATCGTCAGCCTGATCCCGTCATAGGCAGGCATCACACCCTCCGGCAGCATCTTGCGCACCGTCTCGTAATCCACATCCGCCGTCATGTTGGTGATCACCGTCCGCTTCGGCTTGAAGCGGTCGCGCCAGCGCAGCGCATCGCTGATGCTGAAATGGCTGGGATGCTGCGTGTAGCGCAGGCCGTCGACGATCCAGAGATCGAGACCTTCGAGCGCCGGCCAGCTCTCTTCCGGGATGTCGTTGAGATCAGGCGTATAGGCGGTGTTGCCGATCCGGTAGCCCAGCGCCGGTATGTTGCCATGCTGCACCAGGAACGCTGTCAGCGTCAGATCGCCGCCCTTCCCCGTGATGGTGCGGCTTTCGCCGGCTTCGATGTCGAGGCGATCGAGGATCGGCGGATAGTCGCTGCCCGGCGGGGATACGAAGCAGTAGCCGAAGCGCAGCATGATGTCGGTGGCCGTCGAGGCGTTCATATAGACGGGAATGCGCTTGCGGCGCTTCAGCACCACGGAGCGCAGATCGTCCATGCCGTGGGTCTGGTCCGCATGCTCATGCGTCAGGAACACCGCATCGATATCATCGACATCAGCATCGATGAGCTGCTCGCGCAGGTCCGGCGAGGTGTCGATCACCACACGCGTGACGCCCTCGGGTCCGATCCGTTCCGCCATCATCGAACAACGACGGCGACGGTTTTTTGGATTGGCGGGATCGCAGGCGCCCCAGCCCAGCGCCGGGCGCGGCACGCCCGCCGACGAGCCGCAGCCGAGGATGGTCAGCACCAATGTCATGCCGGCACGCCAGCGCCAGGTGCGCTCTCGGCAGGTACCTTGCTGAACAGGCGGAAGAAGTTTTCGGTGGTCTGCCGGGCCAGTTCTTCGAGCGACACGCCGCGGGTCTCCGCGAGCACCTTCGCCGTCTCGACGACATATGACGGTTCGTTGCGCTTGCCGCGCCATTTGCCGGGCGCCAGATAAGGCGCGTCGGTTTCGACCATGATGCGGTCGGCGGGAAGCTCAGCCGCGAGGTCGCGCAGCTCCTGCGATTTCTTGAAGGTGATGATGCCGGTGAACGAGATCGACAGGCCCATGTCGATGGCCTTCATCGCGAGCTCGCGTCCGCCGGTGTAGCAATGCAGAACAGCCTTGAACGCACCCTTGGCCATCTCGTCTTCGAGAATGATGCCGCACTGCTCATCCGCCTCACGGGTATGGATCACCAGCGGCAATCCGGTCGCGCGGGCCGCGGCGATATGGGCACGGAAGCCACGCTCCTGCGCCCCCGATGAGCCGTGCTCGTAGAAATTATCGAGACCGGCTTCGCCGAGCGCGATGACCTTGGGATGCCCGGTCAGTTCGATCAGCTCTTCTGCGGAAATGCCGTCTTCCTCGTCGGCATTGTGCGGATGAGTGCCGACCGAGCAATAGACATTCGGAAACCGCTCGGCGATCGCGAGCAGCGCCGGCAGGCGGCGCACGCGCGTCGAGATGGTCACGAGCTTGCCGACGCCTGCGGCTTCCGCACGCGCGACGATGCCGTCGAGGTCTTCGGCGAAGTCCGGGAAATCGAGGTGACAGTGACTATCGACAAGCATCACGCAAACTCAGCTCGCGGCCGCAGGCTCGACATAGCGCGGGAACACGCCGGTGGGCGTCGGCAGTTGCGTGCCCGGCTTGATGCGGGTTGCGATTGCCGTGAAGTTGCGTTCGCCCTCGGGGATACCGAGCACGTCGAGCAGCTTGGCGCAGGACGCCGGCATCACCGGCTGCGCCAGAATCGCAACCTGACGCACGACTTCCGCCGTGACGTAGAGCACCGTCGCCTGCTTCTTCGGATCGGTCTTGGCCAGCGCCCACGGCGCCTCGCCCGCGAAATAGCGGTTGGCTTCGGCAATCACAGCCCAGACCGCATTCAGCGCCTGATGGATCTGCTGCGTCGCCATCGCGGTACGTGCGAGCTCCAGCATGCCATCGGCCTGCGCCAGGATGGCCTTGTCGTTGTCGCTGAAGTCGCCGGGCTCCGGCAGCACGCCGCCATATTGCTTGGCGATCATCGACAGCGAGCGCTGCGCCAGATTGCCGAGATCGTTGGCGAGGTCGGCATTGGTCCGATTGACGATGGCTTCGTGATTGTAGCTGCCGTCCTGCCCGAACGAGACTTCGCGCATGAAGAAATAGCGCATCTGGTCGACGCCGTATTGCTGCGCCATGCCGATCGGATCGACCACGTTGCCGACCGACTTCGACATCTTCTCACCACGGTTGAGCAGGAAGCCGTGACTGAAAACGCGATGCGGGACATCGATCCCGGCAGCCATCAGGAAGGCAGGCCAGTACACCGCGTGGAAGCGAACAATATCCTTGCCGATCACATGCAGATTGGCCGGCCAGTATCGCTTGAAGCTCTCGCCATCGACATCGGGATAGCCGGCCGCGGTGATGTAGTTGGTGAGTGCGTCGATCCAGACATACATCACATGACCGGGCGCGCCCGGCACCTTGATGCCCCAGTCAAACGTGGTGCGCGAAATCGACAGGTCCTGCAGGCCGCCTTTGACGAAGCTCGTCACTTCGTTGAGGCGCTCGCGCGGCAATACGAAATCAGGAACACGCGCATACAGATCGAGCAGCTTGTCCTGGTAGGCGGACAGACGGAAGAAATAGGTTTCCTCCTCGGTCCATTCGACCGGCGAGCCGAGCGGCTCACGCCGGACACCATCGTCGCCAAGCGTTGTTTCCGCCTCGTCGAAATAGGCTTCCTGGCGAACCGAATACCAGCCGGCATATTTGTCGAGATAGATGGCGCCGGCCTTTTCCAGCGCGACCCAGAGCGCCTGCGAGGCGCGTTCGTGACGCGGCTCCGTCGTGCGAATGTAGTCGTCATAGGAAATGTTGAGCGCAGCATCCATCTCGCGAAAACGCGCAGAATTCCGGTCGGCCAGTTCGAGCGGTGTCAGGCCTTCCTTGACGGCGGTCTGCTGCATCTTCAGACCGTGCTCATCCGTTCCGGTCAGGAAACGGACATCGTAACCGTCGAGCCGCTGGAAGCGGGCAATCGTGTCGGTCGCCATGACCGTATAGGCATGACCGATATGCGGCACGCCGTTGGGATAGAAGATCGGCGTTGTCAGAAAATACGCCGGTCGGGTTGCATCGGTTGCAGATGTCATGGCTGACTTTACGGACCTTGAATAAGACGATCTTGGTGGAGCGCGGATTGGCGGAAACCAGTCTCGCAGCGATCAGCGCGTTGCTTCCGCGAGTAGTCCAAATACCGAGAAAACCAGCGGTTTTCGCTCGAGATTGTAGGATTCGGTCTCGCGCGCGGCTCGGTTGATCTTTTCCCATACCTCCGCCAGCCGCGCAAGGCGGGGCAGATTGGCGTTGGCATTGGCGTCATCGGCCCGCATGCGCTCGCCGATCCAGCGGTCGACACTGTCGACAAAGGCGCCGAGCGCGACACGGTCGCTGGTCCCCAGCGCATCGCCGAGGGCATGCAGCTCACGCGGATCGACATGGGGCAGCGTGTTCAGCAGCGATGCGGTGCGCTGGTGCAGTTTCAGCGCGCCGCCGCCCAGCAGATTCAGAGCGCGCGACACACTGCCTTCGGAGGCTTCGGCGACCTCTTTGAGCAAGGGATCGCTGCTTTCGATCTCGGCGGCCTGCGACGTGGCGCGGGTCACATCGCCGACGGAAAGCGGACGCAGTGCCAGCTTGCGACAGCGCGACTGGATGGTCGGCAACACGCGCGCCTGCGCATGCGTCACCAGCAGGAACAGCGAACGTAGCGGCGGCTCCTCGAGCACTTTCAGCAGCGCGTTGGCAGCGTTAGCGTTCAGCTCATCGACGGTATCGACGATGCAGACGCGCCAGCCCTCGACGGCGGCGGTCGAGCCGAAGAACGATACGGTCTCGCGGGTCTCATCGACGGTGATCACCGTCCGCATCACGCCCTTGTCGTTGAGCGAACGCTCCAGCGTCAGCAGGCCGCCATGGGATTCGGCGGCGACCTGGCGCACGATAGGATGCATCGGATCGAGCGCGAGCGACTCTGCCGCCTGGACCTGCGGCGATGCAGGGTCGCGGTGCGCCAGCACGAAACGCGCCATGCGATAGGCCAAGGTTGCCTTGCCGATACCCTGCGGGCCGCCGATCAGCCACGCATGCGGAATGCGCCCGCCGCGATAGGCATTGAGCAGCGTGGCCTCGGCGTCCTGATGGCCGAACAGCGCCGTCGTCTCGCGCGGATGCGGGACCGAGATCGTCTGCTCCGATGACTTTGCGCTCATGCCGGCGTGGCCTCTTGGTTCGACGGCGTCAGAAGGCGGCGGCGCAACACGCCCCAGATATTGTTCGATACGATCTTTGGATCTGCATCAGCGTCGATCAGCACGCAGCGTTGCGGTTCATCGGCTGCGATCTGCCGGAACGCATCACGCAGCCCCTGATGGAAGGCGATACCCTCGGCCTCGAACCTGTCGGGCACATCATTGCCGCGCCGCGCTGCTGCGCGCCGCATGCCGATCGACACCGGGATATCGAGAATGACCGTGAGATCGGGCTTGAGCCCTCCGATGGTGACGCGCTCCATCGCGTTGAGCAGTTCTGGCGAGACATGCCCGAGCCGGCCCTGATAGGCCCGCGTCGAATCCGAGAAGCGGTCGCACAGCACCCAGATGCCCTGCTCCAGCGCCGGCGCGATCACCGCGTGGACGTGATCGTCGCGCGCGGCGGCGAACAGCAGCGTCTCAGCTTCGGGCCCGAGCAGCTTGCCCATGCCCGACAGCACTACATGGCGGATGATCTCGGCGCCGGGCGAGCCGCCGGGCTCGCGGGTGACGATGACGCGTTTGCCTTCCGCCTCAAGCCTGTCGGCCAGAATTTTGATCTGGGTCGATTTGCCGGCGCCCTCGCCGCCTTCGAAAGTGACGAAGCGACCGCGCGGCGGCGGTGTCGTGGGCGTCTCCGTCATGTCAGAGCTTCTCGGCGCCGGCGCGGAACAGTCCGATCACCAGCTCGCCGGCACCATCGACGGCGCGCCGCATGGTCGATCCCGTGCTGACGGCGGCCGCCGTATAGAGCGGCGTCTCCACGGCAATATTGGCGCCGCGCCAGACCTTGATCACGCCGACCGGCTGGCCGGGTTCGACCGGCGCGCGCACCGGGCCCTGATAGACGATGCGTGCAATCAGCTTGTCGGTACCATTTTTCTGCACCATCACCTTGACCGGTTCCCGGGCCGAAAGCGCGACCGAGCGGCTCTCGCCGCCAAACACCTTGGCGAAGCCGATGGTCTGGTCGGCCGCGAACAGCGTGCGGGCCTCGAAATTCTTGAAACCCCACTCCAGCAGCTTCTTCGCTTCGGTCGCGCGATCGTCAGGATCGTCCAGACCGTTGATCACCACGATCAGTCGCATGCCGTCGCGAATGGCCGAGCCGACCATGCCGTAGCCACCATCCTTGGTGTAGCCGGTCTTGAAGCCGTCGGCGCCCTCGAACGTCGCCAACAACGGATTGCGGTTCTGCTGACGGATCTTGTTCCACGTGAATTCGCGTTCGCCGAACAGCTTGTAGAATTCGGGATAGGTGCGGACGATGTGGCGGGCGAGCACGCCAAGCTCGCGCACCGTCATCTTGTTGCCGGGGTCAGGCAGGCCATTCGAATTGGCGAAAGTGGATTTCGGCATCCCGAGCGCACGCGCTCGGGCCGTCATCTTCTCGGCGAAAGCCGCCTCACTGCCCGCGATGCCCTCGGCCAGGATCATGCAAGAGTCGTTGCCGCTCTGGATGATGGCGCCGCGCAGCAGATCGGCGACGGGCACGCGGCTGTTGATGGCGGCGAACATGGTCGACGCGCCGGCCGGCGCGCCGCCCTTGCGCCAGGAATTCTCGCTGACGCGATACTCGTCCGTGAGCTTGATGTCGCCGCGGGTCAGCGCGTCGAACACCAGCTCGACGGTCATCAGCTTCATCATGCTGGAGGGCGCGCGCAGCTCGTCGGCATTCTTCTCGAACAGCACGCTGCCGGAGCCGGCCTCGATCAGGATCGCGGTCGGCGCATCGGTGTCGTAGCCACCGTCCTCGACGACTTTCTTGGCGCCCTGCACGCTCTGGTTCGCAGCCTGCGCCGGACCGAGAGCGACGCTGAAAGCGACCAGGGCAGCCAGCAGCATACGCCAGCTCAGCGCGGCGAATTGCGGTCGTTTCAACGGGATAGAGCCAGATGCCATGTGCTGTCCTGAGTGCTCAGGTCTTAACAGGATCACCGGCGGCAAACAACGCGGCAAGGTGCAACGCACGTCAGGGCACCATGCTGCGCCCGTCACGATATCGGGAATGAAGGACGGACTTGCTTAGTAGAGGCCGCGGCCGGACAGAATGGCCTGGGCGCCGCGTGCATCGACGGTGCCGTCATCCGGCTCGGCAGGCGCAGCGTAAGCAGCATTGCTCTCATAGGAGACTGCGCGATGGTTCTCGGTCATCCGCGGCGCCGAGGCGGTCCGGATGCGGCTCGACGCCGACATTTCCGACGTGGAACGGATCGAGGCCATATCGGCCGGCGTATTGCCAAGCGAATACGGACGCCCTTCCGGCAGCGGGACGTCACGGGAGACAACGCGGCCGCCCTGCATATCGGGCACGAAGGAACGTGCCGATGCGACACGGACCAATGATGGCGACGGTGCGGGTTCGCCGGTACGCAGCGTGGCCACGAGCTGGCGATCGTCCGACCCTTCCAGCGGCGCGCGGCCGACATATTCGACGCGGACCTTGGCGGTGCCGTTGCCCTTGAATTCGAGCAGTTCGGCCGCCTTGTTCGAGACGTCGATCAGGCGGTTGCCGTGATACGGGCCGCGATCGTTGACACGCACGATCAGCGACTTGCCGTTATTGACGTTGGTGACGCGCGCATAGCTCGGTATCGGTAGCGTCGGATGGGCCGCCGTGAGCGAGGCCATGTCGAACACTTCACCATTGGCCGTCAGACGGCCGTGGAACGCGTCGCCATACCAGGATGCGATGCCTTCAGCGCGGTAATTGATGTTTTCTTCCGGCACATAGAGCTTGCCGGCGACGGTGTAGGGTTTGCCGACACGATAAGTGCCGCCGCCCTTGGGAACCGGCTCGCCCATCCCGACCACGCGGGGGCTGCTCGAAACGCCATATTTCGGATCGAGACGACTGAAGCTGGTGGAAGAGGACGAACAATTGGCCAACGCCAGACAGGCGCTGATGGCCGCTGCTGCCTGAACAGCCTGGCCGAGTCGATGTGACCCACGAATCCCCATACGCCCCAATACCATTCCAGCGGCCGCCTGCCCATATCCGGGCATCCCCACGGCCATAATCCCCGATGCGGCCCACTTCCGCATCAAGTGATGAATATATCGCAGCCGGATCGCGGCGAAAATGGGGAGAGGCCCGATATGGTAAACAGAGGATGTCGTATTTTGGCCCGTACAACGGGTAATCATCTCGCGCTGCACACACCGCGCGCGATCAATCGCGCCACTCGCGGCGGATATAGGGGCCGTACAGCACGTCCTGACGCCTGCGATAGACCTCCACCAGCAGGCAGCTGACACCGGCCACAGCACTCAGCAACACCAACGTCTCGATCACCACAAAGCCCCCCGGCATTTTCGTTGGGCACAGCAATATAGGGTGATTTTTAAAATCCCCGCCGCCGTTTGGTTTGAATTTGCAGCTCGCCGCTAACGGAGATTAATTTCCGCAGCCCGCCCCGGTCGATTTCAACTATTTGTTAGTTGAACGATCGCGCACGATCTTGATTTGATCGCAGAACGCGCCGACGGGATTCCTGGGCTGGATTCTGGCGGCAGGATTTTGGGGATGGAGATGGACGTTTCAAGGACGGACTGCGGCGGGATCACCGGTGCGGGAGAGTACAAGTTTCGCGATGGCCACCTGATCGTGACGCTCTACCAGATCGCGATCTGGGCCGAACATCCCGAAGCCATCTTCACCGTCGTCACATCGCGCTTCCACAACAGCATGAAGCTCTATGTGCTCGGGTCGTGGCGTCTTCCGGATGCAGCGCCGGGCGATCACCCGCCCGCTCCCGCTAGTGCGGAAGGAATGTCGCTGCATTGATGACGGTGACGACCGCGAAAGCCATTATCCACAGCGGCCAGACGGGCGCCTGCGTCTGCGGGGTGAACTGTCGGGGAACGCCGAAATTGCGTGCCATTGCCTGCTCCATTGCATCGACCGAACGACACGAATGTGAGCGTGCAATCTGTTAAAATTGCGTCGTGGCTCCGGTGACAATTTAGGCGCCCACGGCAAGCATGGCATCGGCGCGCGGCGCGTTCGTGGTGACGCGACGCGAGTTGGCAGCAAAGCAGGCACCATCGCGTGGTGACGTGGATGGCTGCCGACGATCATGCGCACATGCAGCCGGTAAGGTTGATCGGTTAGGTTAAGCCCGCAATTGCATTGACCGCACCGACAGCCCTGCTCAATTGCCGGCATGATCGACGATGACGACAGCTATGAGCTGAATGACCAGGGCATCAGGGTACTGATCGGACTGACCGTGGAGGAGACCGCGGAATTCATCCGCCTCGACGGCACCATCGGTCACGGCCGCCCGCCTGGGATCTCGCCCGAACAATGGGCCCATGCCGAAGACCGGCGCTGGCTCGAACTCTACCAGAAACACGAAAATGCGCGGCGGCCGTTCCTGCAGGGCGGCAAGACCAGGCATTGAACGCGCGCGGAAGTGCCACGCTCGCTGTTCCACAAATTAAAAGCCGCGCCAACCCGAAGGTTGACGCGGCCATGGCCGTTCTGTTGCAAGGTGGACCTACCCCGAACGGTTACGCCGCGAGGCGCACTTCGTTCATGCGAACGTTATCGTTTGCATTTAGGTTTTGACCCGATAACGGCGGTATCATGCCGAGCACAATTCTCAACTTCTTCGCGGCCATCGATCCTGTTTCGCCCCCGCCTGAGCAGCCCGTGCATTTCACCGTCCGGCGAAATCGATCTCACCTGGGTGAGATCGCGAGCTGCTGAGGTGGAGGCGCCGGGTACTGCCCCCGGGTCTGCCCGCAGTCCATTGAGAGGTTCAGCGCCATCGTCTTGCGACGAACCAGATATAGGCGCGATCTCAGGCGAAATCTAGGCTCGGTCCGCCCTGCTTTCCGGGCAGAATGCCGCTGGCCGCTAGGCCTTCTTGCCGGAACCCTTTTTGGTGGCGGTCTTTTTGGCAACGTTCTTGGCTACCTCTGCCTTGGCCGGCTTTCCTTTAGGTGCCCCTTTAGGTGCCTTGGTCTTTGCGGGTTTGACGTCGGCAACCGAAGCATCGACGGGCAGCAGGTCAGCGGCCTGAGGTCCTGAACCATGCGTCTCGACCGCCGGAACCTCGGCAGCCGGTTCCCCGGCAAGCTTCGCGATAGGCGCCTTCTTCGCCGCAGGCGCAGGCTTGCTCTCCGTGGCAGCAGCAGCCTTGCCCGCCTCCTTGATCAGTCGCTGCGCGGCCTCGAACTTGGCCTCGCGCATCGCACGCAAGGCGTCGGCGCGCGGTGTCGGGTTTGCCATGGTGGTCTCCGTCGTTCAGAATCGTCAGGCCTTGCTTAGCACGCCCACCCCGCCGGTACCGACCGCTCTTGAGAATCACCTGTCCCGCAGATTTCAGCGCCTGGCCGGCCATCCCGGCACAATCCTCTCTTTCCCTCGGCAGGCCGCTTTGCTAAGCGCTGTCCCACGACGGAAAGGTGGCCGAGTGGTTTAAGGCAGCGGTCTTGAAAACCGCCGTGCCTGCAAGGGTACCGTGGGTTCGAATCCCACCCTTTCCGCCAAATCGGCCCCCAATACATTGATTTGTCTACATTTTATAATTTGCATGGCTTCTTGCGCACGTTTCAAGGTGCACTCTGCAGGGTTCGCCGTCTTCATTGAACCTTCCCACCTGCCCTGTCGACTTCTGTTAGAATAACCCGCCGGTGAGAAGCTGACAGGCTTCCCCACAGTGGTCACGCTGGCCTATTCCCCAAGGTTGCACCCTGTGCTTCACTGACGTCGAACGGGGGCGAAGGTGGGCAAGGGACTTATCGCAATGGTCGGCGTCGCAATTGTCGGCGCCTATATGCTTGGTCGGAGTGATGCGCCAAAGCCTTCGGCGCCAGCAACTCAGTATTCGGCCCCGGTCGCTCTGTTCACTCCGCCCTCATCCGCCGCAAAGCCTTCCTCGCCCTCGGCTCCCCCCTTGCCCACGGCGACTAAGGCAACACAGACACAACAGCCACTCTCTCTCGCACCACCGGCGGTGCCCTCAGCTCCCGTACAAAGCGCGCCTGCGAAGCCGATCCCGACGGTAGACAATAAGCGAGCTACGGAGACATTCCTCACCGCAGCAGCGATCGCCGCGATCCTCGTCGCGGCGAGCCGCCAAGCTTACTATTCCGGCGGTCGCCCGTGTGCGTGCCCTGATGATCGAATGCGCAACGGCCGCTCTTGCGGATCTCGGAGCGCCTACTCGCGTCCGGGCGGAGCAGCGCCGCTTTGCTACCCGCACGATGTGACCGCCGCAATGATCGAGCAATATCGCGGCAGAACTGCTTCACGATAAGAAAGCTTGAACGGAGCAGTTCTTCAGTGCCCAACTTTGTCAGGACTTCAGCATGACTGGCGACATCTTCACCAAACCAATAACACACATCACATTCTCCGATATTAGCGAGTTGGTAGAACGAGAAACTGAAGAAGGAGTAAGATTAGAGTTCAAGCGCTCGCTATCTACGAACGACGGTCGACCGGACCGCTGGATGGTAGACCAGAAATCAGTGGGAAACGCTGCTCGCGACGATATCGCAAAGGAAATAGTCGCCTTTGCCAATGCCTACGGTGGGGTTTTGATACTGGGAGTCGAAGAGAGCGACGATACGCCTCGAAGAGCTAAGGCAATCTTCGAACCGTACATTCCTCGCGTATCTGATTGCGCGGAACGGTTGGAGCAGGCCCTGCGAAGCATTGTCGATCCGCCGCTACTCTCCCTTGAAGTAAGGGGCGTGGAGGCCGAAGATGGAAATGGCGTGATCGTGTTGCGCGTGGGATCCTCTCCATCGGCGCCGCACGGTGTTGGGCGACCACCCAGCGCCTTCGTGCGGAGGAGTGCAAGTTCAGAGCCTCTTACTATGCGTGACATGCAATCGATGTTCTACGAGCGACGCGCTCGTCTAGAACGAGTGACTGCTATTATCGAAAATCAATCGGAGCGCGCCAAAAATCTCGCGGGCGACTGGCAGCGCGGCGTTCTGAGACAACCGGACTCCAACACGAATATGCTCGGCACCAATGGCCTGTTGTTCCAGCTTTCTTTCGTCAGCTCGGACGACATGGCTATCGATAATTTGCCAGACCTCGTGACAGAAAAGCCGAAACGATTACCGGTGCTGTCGCTAAACAGCCTAGTCGATGTCCCAGCCTGGACAAATCAATGGAAACGCAAATACCGAACGCTCTCATTTTCGAGTGGATACACGGGAAAGCGTTCGGAGGTAGAGGTGCGCGCCGACGGAGTCATTACGATGTCGATTGTTTGCGAAGACGCACGACTGCACCCGTCTTGGTTCAATGCAATTATTGCGCATGGATTTGTATTGTCAGAGTGGCTGCGCCGATTCCATGGGCGCCCGGATATTGATTTCGTTTTGACAGGCAGCTTTCACAAAGCGGGCAACCCGGCCGTGCCCTCACACAATGGCGCCTTTGAAACTTTTGTTGAGATACCTTGGAATCAAGTCAAGCTAGGCCCGTATTCAGTCGGGAGCCGTAGCCAATTCCCCGCCGCCTTCGATGTTATTGAGCGAGAGGTATTCGACCTCTTTGGCTCCTTTCGATCATCAAAGCTGAATGTGGAGTGGGACTTAGCTTTCGGAGATGCCGGGCTATAACATTTCTACGCAAGTCAGGACTTTACGAACCTTCTTCTCACTCAGTGAAAACCCTCCGGATCGCTCCGGCGGGTCTTTTTAACGAGCGACATCGAGCCTGATGACTTAAGGCTTACATATCTCGCGCGGCATCGTCCCAAAGACGATCATACAGCGCTTCAAGGTTCTTCGCTGCATCCGCAGCCTGCCCCACGACGAATATAGCTAGATCAGTAGCTTCATAGTTGGGGACCTCGATGTATTCGCCCCCCGAGCATCGCAGATCACCCACCGCGCTATGAAGTTGGTTCACCGCAAGTCGGGTATGTCTCGCAAGATCACGCAGATCTGGCTCGAGAGCACTAAACGCGCGACACATTCTTGTGTTGTCGACGCCGGCGCTGTCCTTCGTGGCCGGCGCATCGCGGTTCAATATGCGCAGCGTCTTGGCCGCCTTGATCAGGACGAGTTCGATCCAATCTTTAGGATCCTCTTCATCCGGCGTCTGCTTGACGCGTTCAGGCCACAAATGCCCTTGTTCTATGCGTTCGCCGGCGTATGCCATCAACGCAGCCAATTCCGATAAACTGCAGATGGGTGCATTCAGCATAGCCAGCGCTATTTCGTCCGCATGGTTGAAGCAATTGTTGAATGAGTGGCAAGCTGCGGTCCATCGCGGATCGTCGGTAGCGACCTCGGTGACAACACGGCAATGGAGGTCGCCTTGCCGACGATCCGCCGGTATCGTCTCCTCCATATCGCTGTAGCGGTGCAAAGCAACGTCCGTGGCGGCAATTGCGGCTTTGTGGTCATTGATCAATTGAAGGATCGTCCTGCCCTTCGGCGTGATCTTTTTGGCGTTTGCGGTGATCGCAGCAGCGCTCGTCATCATATTCATGGATGATCTCCCTCTCATTTTTGCACCGTGGAGAAAGTCGCGGAGCCGGCAGCCGGTTCGATCTTCTTCGGCGAGGTCTGGGCTGCGCTTGGCCGACTATCTGGAATCAAGGGCGCCTGGCACGATGGGAACGCGCCTGGGGCGCTGGTGGGCTCCGCACGCGGCGGAAACGTGGGTCTAGCTAGGGTCATGGCGGGATGCTTTCGTCGCGGCTTATCAAGGCCGTTTCGCCGGTGTCAGACCGGCAGCCGGGAGTTGATAACCTGCGAAAGCTACAGGCGACGGCGCCTTTAAGGGTTTCCCCTCTGGACATAGCGCGGCCCTCCCGGCCATAATGGCCAGGTTGGGGCGCACGCTAGCGCGCCTCACGGTCAACCGCCGCCCAAACGCTGCCAGGCGTTCAGGCAATTCCTGCCAGGGAATCGCGGTCTATAGCTTTCGCAGGGTTATCAAGCCCGACCGCTATGCTCATCTGATTTGGTTAAAAAGTCTATCCCCTCTTGGGGGCGCTTTGGGACCAGCGATGCATGTGGATCGCATTGCAGGGGTCTGACAAGTGAGCCGTAACGGTTCGAGCAACCCTACCTTCTCCGTTTTGGATTTGCCATGGGATGATCCATGGTTGACCGGAAACCAAGAGGTCAGTGATGGATATGAAAGCCCAAATCGACAAACTGCGCAGACGGCAACGTCCGGACGCAGAAGGTAAATCGATAGAACACGTCAACGCGATCGCCCGGCAGATTGACCTCGGAGACACCCAAAAGTATCTGGACCAGCAGGATGAGTGGTTGGAAGTGGACCTCCCTGCGATGAAGTTGTAACCCGGCCAGATAACTCTTGATGGCATTGACAGCTGGCTAGTGATGTGGCGCGACTTCGAGCGAGTTTTTTGCTTTAGTCGTGCTTCAAACCGTACTGAATATAAACTTTTTCCATCCGCTGCATGTATCTAGGCTTGAAACAAGCCTGCACCCACAAGCTGGATAAGCCGTAGTTCGCGCAGATCAGATCGTAATCCAAATTAGCACCGTATTTGTTGCTCAAATAGCGGCGGCGCGGCAGCGGGCACATCACTTCTATTGCTGTTAACAGAGCCAGCATTTCGACTCCGAAAGCGTGAAGCTCATAATCCGGTTCTTCGTCTCCGCTGAAAAGCGAGAATGCGGTTACAAGATCATCAAGACCTTCTTCGCTTACGGCGTGCGCTCCATCTGGGGCTTCTAGCGAATGGCAAAGCTCTTTAACTACTACCAAGCATTTTGCAGCATCATCGAGATGCAGCGCGTACCTTACCTCAACGTTACTTTCGTCTGGAAGATAAGCGCCGGGAATATGGTTGAATCGTCGAAAGGAGCCGAGAATCGGATTAGTCACGGGCACGTCATATCCGACGAACCTGACGTTATCGACGCCGGTCATCATGATAACGATGTTCGCGAACATCTCGATATCCTGAATGCCCTTTGGGTGGGACTTCAGGATCTCTCCCATCACTGTTGTCGCGGATTTTAGCATCTGCCCACTAATCTCAGCTCAAAAAAAAGGCGGGCTAAAAGCCCGCCTTTGCATACGTTTTAAATCTGTCACGCGTCAAGGCGCGGGGCGTTTCCATTCCAACCCGAATGTTTCACGCACTTACCGGCATCGATCGCTTCTTCGATTTCATTCATGGCAGCAAAGATTTCTTCCGGCTCAAAGGCACGAGTTGGGTGGAAGAAAAACTTTAGGTCTACCAGCCCAGCAGCGCGATCCTTTGCAAGCCGAGTCATGAACTTTTCACGCTCGGTCATCTGCAGTCTCCTTTATATTTCGCCACGATCGGCGAGTCACAACGTGCATATAGGGCGTTAGTTGCGGTTGAAGCAGGGTTCGTTCATGGCGTCAACGTGGCGGAATGGACGAAACAATATAACCCAAACGTTAACACGACATAAATTGCATGCTATTTCAACGACTTGCAAGTCTTCACCACACATACAAAAAATTTGGTATTGGGTGCCGCCGCCTCAGGCCCTGTAGGCTCAAGCGGACCTGACTACGTCAGGCTCGCAAGCGAGGCTTGAGCCTACAGGGCCTGAGCTCAGGTGTCAACTTATATTCCTATCTGGTGTCATCTACCCGAATAACATGGCAATTACGCGAGGACGTGCAGTCGATTGGGGTGAGGTTGATAGCCTCCTCCCGGCGCCGCAGCCGCTAGACTGCTGGAAATCGCCAAGACGCTACAGGTTGACCAGGGACGGATGTCGATAGGCGAATGGAACGGAACCTTCCTGAGGGGGGGGCGCCGGCAACGTCGCCGAGTACACCGCCGGACGTGACAAGCTCATCGCCGACGGCGTCATCTGCATGCATGAGTGCGGCGGGTTCATCATGTGGAAGAGTCCCGATCATGGGATACTCTCCGAAGCATGAAAAAGCCTCTGAGCCCTCGAAGTGCAAAGACGGTCGACGCCCTAATAGGCAAACGCATTCGCGAAATCCGCGCTGAGAAGGGACTTAGCCAGGCCGACTTGGGTCAGGCCGTCGGCGTGTCCTTCCAGCAGATCCAGAAATACGAGCGCGCCACAAACCGGATAAGCGCCAGCACGCTCTTTGCGATCTGTCAGTTCCTCGATTATCCGATCGAGAAGATGTTCGCTGACCCAGCGCCTGCCCCGAAACGACCCACAAAGCGCTAACCTTTCTCGTCCCCAATTTGTGTAAGGAAGCCAGCCTCACCTAATGGATAAGGTGTCGCCCCTTGCTCTCTAGCTCTGGTTGCGCTTGGATCTGTGGGGCGTATCGTCGCGAACTAATTACCGACCCACGGAGAGGCTTTTATGAAGACCTTGGAAGAGAGAGCTAGAGAGCAGCGAGAAGCGGCCGCGAGCGATATGCAGTCAGCGGTCGATAAGCTTGGCCGCGAAGTAATTGCCGCGCAGGAATTTGGCGACGACGCATCAAGGTTTGCGGCGAGCGTTGGTAAGCGAATCGAAACGATGCTTGATGGCGCAAAGGTGAAGCTGAGGGACCGAGCTGGAAAAACTCACACCGTTGTCTTCGAATCGCCTTCACCGGACGACTTAGTATTTCTTATTACGAACGATGCATCGGGCAACATGGTCGAAATGACCGAGGATGGAATGCTAGACGCCACCCTCGCTTGGATACGAGGGGCCCCCGCCGGCTAACAATCTGCAAGCAGGAATCTTGGCCAAGCGGTACTGGTTTCATCTGACGAGCACATAATGCAAGATCGAAACTGGCCGGGCATCGCGACCGCCGTCGCCATCCTTTGGATACTATCGACAATTATTTGGCTGGGCATTGCCGGCCCGGTTTGGCATGCCACAGCAAGCGGAAATGCCGATCCTTGGATAGGCTTCGCAGGCAACGCATTGGGCGCGGGCGTTTCATTACTAGCCGCAATTGTTGCGGGCATTGCTGCCTATCGGACAGTCGTTCCAATGCAGCGTCAGCTTGGCGAACTAGTCCGCCAGAACAATTTCGACCATTATGATAGACTCAGAGCGCGCGTCGCTTTTCTAATTCAACTGAATCACCTTGTGCAGCGGGTGAATGCAAACTTAGAGGTGATGGATCGATCCTTTGCTTTGTCTGGCTTAGGTGCGACGGCCGGCCGGGAAACGGCGTTTGCGCGGTTGGACCAGAGCGTCGAGCGCCTCGTTGCGGATCGGTCACAGGTATGGGGCGATCAGAACGCTCAGTCGCTCGTAAGATACTTCGTTGATCGGTCCATGGAGGCCACGACTGTCGTAAGATCTTCATTACCGGGCGGAAACACGGCTGAGTTCAGTATAGACCGTTGGCAGAAAGCGAAGGGAAATGCATTCCAAGGCGGCGTCGCAGTATATTTTCGGGTAGAGCACGAGATACGTTTGTTGTCTTCTGAAATCTCGAGATTAGAACCGACCATCTTGGGTATCGCTCCAGTCCCCCAATTTTGGGCCGGCGATTATCCCGGGCCTGAACGCTTGACCGCTATGTATGCGGACAGATCAAACCCTCTTGAAAACGATGAAACGTCGGTGCTGCGCTAAGGCAGCACCAATGGTGCGATACCCATAAAATCGAAATTTGAACATGCTCGAATTCGCCTACGCCCTACTGATCCAGTACCCCAATCAGAACTGGAGAGACGAACTAGCGCGCGCCCCCATCTACGAGTCTCTCACTGAGTGCGAGGCGATGAAAGCTAAGGTTGATGAAAGTTCGAATGCTTTAGGACGAACGGGCACCTTCTGTATTGTCATGCGCCCCAGCCGAAAGAAGTAGATGCGGGCCGGTACCGCTAAGGCCGCACCGTCACAAGGGCAGCGATGGCCATGGCGTATTTCCTGTATAAGAGGGGTGTGATAACTGCTCGGCCAAGGCACGCGGTTCGCGCGTCGTGTTTCAGCGGAGCATCGGGGGCGTTAAACGATGAAGGTCATTTCCGATCTCGACGAACTTGACCGGCATCTTGTGCGGCTGGAGGACGCCCGGCGCGTTTCGGACGCTAGACTGCGGGAAGAGTTCGACGGATTCTGCATGGAGTTTCCGCCTCCGAAGGTTGAGGACCCGGACAGCGAAGAATATCGAAACGAGCAATTCGCGATCTACGAAAAGATTGCCGGAAAGACCTATTCGACTGACAACGAAATTACGTCATTCGATCCCATGAAGTCTGCGGACATTCCCTTTCCTTACGTCACTCAGGGGTGGGAAGTGATCGGCGACCACTTAATGGGAGTCGGTTTCATCATCAAATGCATGAAACTGCCGACCGGATCTTCGGTCCTTGAATTTGGACCCGGATGGGGTAACACGAGTATAGCATTGGCACGGTCAGGTTATGACGTTACCTGCATCGAGATTGAGAAGAACTTTGTAGCGCTGATCAAAGAGCGTGCGCGTCGGAAATCGCTAAATCTCAGCGTAGTTCAAGGCGACTTCCTCGACGCCGAAAAGCTTGGGCGCAAGTTCGACGCCATACTTTTCTTCGAATGCTTCCACCACTGCGCCAGACACAATGACCTTCTCGATATGCTCGATGAGCTGGTCAACCCAGGCGGCATAGTGGTGTTTGCTGCCGAGCCGATCACTGATGCCTTCCATGCTCCGTGGGGCATCAGATCAGACGGTCAAACGCTTTGGGCTATCCGGAATTTCGGATGGCTTGAGCTCGGCTTTACGGAAACGTACTTCCGTAAAAGCCTCAATCGACGTGGATGGGCCGTCGAAAGGCGCCATTGCCCGGAAACAAGCATCGGCACCGTCTATATTGCCAGGCGCGAAATCGAAACCGAGCTCAAAACTGAGCGATATCCAACTTTGCTAAAGATTCTGAGAGGGTTGCACCGCAGATTGGGTACGCTCATTGCGCGGATCGATCACTAGCTCGTCATCAGGGCAGAACCGCAACGACACACTCGGCAATCAATGTCGGCTGCACGTTTGTGAACGGCGTGCTGGTTCCGCCTTGTGCGTTTCCGGAAAAAGATGATGCGAGTCCCCATAGACTTGGCTGCACAAGGAAGCTGTCGGTAGGAACGACGGGCAATTGCTGCGCACCGCCGCCACTGCTGGCCGATGTAAAGCCAGTCCCGGCATAGAACGTCTGCCCGCTATTAAACACGGTCGAAACCGACCCGCTCGGCGTATAGGGCGGCAGATTTCCAACGCCGAGCGTCGTGCTCTTTCCTCCTTGCGTCGAGGTCATTGCCGTCGCGTTATCCAGCCGGCCAGGCACTGAACCGATCGTGCCCTCACGACCCGCCATCACTCGCCCTTGGCAATCAGGAACACCAATGGTCGTGGAGTCTCCACCATTGCCGTATCCAGGGATAATAACCCGAACGGTCTGCGACCCGCTGGTCGTTGCGGTCTTGTCCATCGTGATGGTCGACGACGTTACGCTGACGATCGTCGTTCCGGATTGGATCCCGGTCCCCTCTACCGGCATGCCAGCGCCGAGGCCGGCCGTATTCGACACTGATGTAATCGTGGCATTTCCAGAAGTCAGCGTCGCGGTTTGCGCCCTTGTGGCGGCCGCGAAGTAATCTGGATAACTCGCCCGGGAGATTGCCTGCCCGGCGCCATACACCGACTTGGCGGGCACAACACCGTAAAAGCCGTACTGGACAGTACCTAGTGCCACAGCTGGATTAGTGACGCTGCTGCCGTCGATCTTGTCGACGCGCAGGCGCCAGTTACCGGACCCGAGATGCAACGCCTCCACGAGATCGCCAGCCGCCGCAGTGTAATCCCGCTGCGCTGGCAGGATCATGCTGGTGGCGTTGTACGAGATCGGCGTAGCACTGTTAAAGATGAGCTTCTTGCTCACCCCGACGGCGCAGGTTGACCCGAAACTGTTGATCGGCGTGGTGCCGGTGATGACCTGCACGGCTGCTGGAGCCGCGCAAATGTCGGTCGTCGTGTTGGCGGTGA
>NZ_JBGMOE010000155.1:19479-54409 GCF_041424195.1 Tardiphaga sp.
GATCCTTGGCGACGTTATCGAGGGTTGCTCGGGTCGTATTGTTGGCGCGACGAAACAGGCTGGCATCGCGCACCGGATCAAGATCCGGGTAGCGCGGATGCCGTTCAAGAGCAGACGCTAGGTATTCGCCAGCGAGTCCGCCGGCATGGTCGGGTTGATTGCAGTCGAACATTGGCAGCAAGGCTTCCTCCGCGTTCATGGCGCCATCCTTGCCAGGTGAGCAAGGTCGAGTTCGCGCAATTCGCGCATACGATCGGACCTGTGCCGCGGTGCCAGGGCAACCTTGATGAGGTCGAGATCGCGTAGTCGCTTGGCTTTGGCCTCTGGCGTGTCGCCGCCTCGTTGATCTTGGATTCCGGCGAGCGCGCGCTGCACGACGAGCGCATTCGGATTTGCCGGAACGCTGACAAATGAAAACTCGCCGAGCTCGCAGCGCACGTATTTCTGCGGCCCCTTCTTAGGATTGGATTTGTCCAGCGGAATCGTCTGGATCGGATTGAAGCCGATTGACACCGCACTGATGATGCCCGCCTTGACGAGACCGCGGATCTCGTCGGCCTTGGCGCTGATGCCCGGAGGCGGCCAACGAACCCGAGCGGACAACTTGCCGCCGGATACACCAATCTCGGTGGCGCGAGCGATCGGCGTCCTCGTGTCATGCTGCCACAACACCACTGGATTTTGCCGGTAGTTGCGAAGATCAATGCCGCCCTGTTCGACGATCTCGCCGGTGCGGTCCATGTCGCTTGTGCTGCATGTCACGATGGTGTCGTCGTCGATCGACGAGAGGCCGGCAGGTAGCGACTTGTAAAGCAGAGCCATTGCACGGATCCTTTATGCGTAAATCGCGGCGCCGGCAGCGACGAGCGCGGCGGCCTCTGGCTTCAGGAAATTGCAGGTCGTGCCGCTCGGCACGGTCGGCCATAAGCGTTTCGAATATTCGCCGTCGGCCGGCGGCCGGGTGGGATAGCCCGGTGGGTTGGCCATCACGTAGTTTGCCGACAGCGTCACGCGAGCCAAGCCTTCGGGGCTGAGGCCGCCACCGAGCTCGGCCACGATTGGAACGCCGTTGACGGTCCCTAACTGCTGGGGATTCGACGTGCTCATGCCGACACCCCGTCGGGGTAGTCGCCCGCGCTATTACGCACGACGGCGTCAGCAATTGCCTTGGGCAGCGCGACAACATCGCCCGTTTTGCAGGATCGTCCGTCGGGGTGCTCGTATCCGTTGCGTGAAATCGTGACGAGCTTTTCGCCCGGCTTCGCGACGTCCGCGAATAAAGCGCGAGGATTCCGATCGGCGGCCGGCGCCCTCTCGCCATCGAACACGCGGCGCGGCGTGCCTGCAGTGGCCGGCTTGGCGGCAGGCTGGCGCCGGGACGGCGGGGCGCTGGGAGCGATCTTCCGTTCGCGGCCGGCGGCCGACTCGGAAATGCGTTCGATCTCGGATTCAAAAACTGCGATTTGCGACAGGTCCAGCATGGTCGGCGGCGGAGCGACGTGCGCCATAAACTCATGCTCAAACCCTGCGGCGCGCGCCTCGTCGACGATCGCAGTCACGCCGTTGACCGCGCGGGCGGCGGCTCGATGCGCGACGATATAAGCCGCGGCGGCGCCGAAATACTTGTCCAGATAGACCTTGAGCTGCTTGTCGCGATCGACCGAGCGAAGCTTCCGCGCACGGTCGAGAAGGTCGTCCTCGAGCAATTCCAGGCGTTCGAGCCGAAGGTGATGGCTGTCCATCTCCGCTTCGAGCTTCGCGATTTCCTTGTCCGATGCGTCATCGAGAAGCAACGCCTTGCGTCGCTGGCCGAATGAAGCGAGAGCCGCGGAGGACGCCTCGCGCTCTTCCTGCAGCTTCGAAAGTGCCGTCGTGACGCCGATCAACGTATCGGTATCACCACTGCCGCGCACGAAAGCCAGAATGTCGCCCATCAAACCCATTTCGATCTCTCCATCGTTGGGGAGACCGTGGACGACAACCGTCTGCAATTGCACGGGGGGGCATTGCAGAAAATTCAGCGCAGAGATTGATCCCGCAGGATGCTGAAAATTTGCCGCGCCTGGATGGTTAAGCCGTTGTTCGCACTTAAAATATCGAATGTCAGCCGTCGGATTTCTCCAGCCGCAGAGGGGATTCCATCGCGACTGTCGCTAATCCAATGCCTGATGGCGTACCTGTTCAGCTCCTCGGCAACCCACATCGCCTTGCCGTTCAGGCTGAACTTGCCGGACATCTCGGCGAGCGCGCGGATTTGCCTGTTTCGGATGTCGTGGCATAGGTGCTTTGCGAGGCCAGGGGTCTGATCGGCGATCGCCTTGAGCACCACCCCGCGCTGTGCTGGCGATAGGTCGGCCAGCACAGCGCGGTATCCAACGGCGAATCTGGCGCACGATTCAATATCGTCGGGCCCGATCATGAATAGACCTGTAGCTCTCGCGCGAAATCCTGCTTAAGCGAGCGCTCCGATATACCAAGGTGAGGCGCGATGTTCTCGGCACTCACCCCCAGCGCAGTCATCGCCGCAACGAAACGTCTCGCTCGATTCAGCGCGCCATCGATCGCCCAAAAGACCACCGCAAGTTCGCTGGCCATATCGCCGATGTCGTCATCAAGTCGCTTTCGCGGGCGCCGGATCCACTGGTTCGCGGTCGCATAGGCCATCAATGCGCCATAGCTGAGCCCATGACGCTCCAGCAGTTCTTCCATGTCCTCTGTCCCGGTGAAGTAGTCGCGTGCGACGGCATCCCAATCGACTTTTGCTGCCGCCGGCTTCCGCCCCGCGCCCTTCCTGACTCCGCCGCGACCCATGCCCTTTGATTTTGTCATATCGAAATACCCTTCCGTTTGATTATCAAAATGTGAGAAAGCCCCGTCATTGGCTCATTACTTCGCGTTTCTAGCCCCTTTGATTTGCCCTCATGCATCGCCAAAACTCCCACAGGAGGCAAAATTCTCTCTGTGCCGACCTTTGCGGTAGAGACTTCCTATTTCGTTTGAGACCGAAAACCCCCACCCCTCCTCCATCATCGGACGACGCCACCAACGAACTCGGCGAGGATGCGAGCCGCTGCGCTAGCGTGGTCCTCGTCCACCACGGGGAGCGAACGCCAACAGCAATCGCCGCCCCTGCTGATGTGCCCGACGATGTATCTCGGTGAGCCATCGATCCGTGCCGCAGTTTGCGGCTCGGTATTTTCTGCAACACTCATATTGAGTTTGTAGGTCCGACCAGGCCAACGCCCTCGCCCTTGCGGCCTTGTTGCGATTGCCAGGATCTTCATGTGCTCGAGCTTCCTGAGTTGACGTTGCACTGTATCCACTGACTGTTCCGTGCCACGGCTCAGCGTTTCCTGAGACGGCCAGCAAACACCGTCCTCGTCGGCGTAGTTGGCCAGGACAAGAAGAAGCACTTTGCGCGCCGGTGATCCTGTGATCTGACGCTCTGCCCAGGCGGTCGCCTGCCAGCTCATGAGTTGGCCCTGCCAAAAGCGAGCGCGGCGATCACGCAGGCTGTTGCTGACGGCAAACTATACTTGGTGACGAGCCGAAGTGATTGACGGTCTGCGAGTGATTGCGTATCTTGAAATTCGTTGAGCCCGCGAAGCACAACTATTTCAGAAGCCGGTTTGCTCTTTGCAGGAGCGACCGGCTTCGACGCTTTCGGGCGAGCCATCTATCAAGCAGCCCTTGCCATTGCACGGGCGGCGATCCGTTCTTCCTGCCACTGGATAATCTCAGCCTCGACCCACCCTACCGCTTTTTCACTCAGCGGAATCGATTTCGGAAACGTGCCGGCTTTCATGCCCTCGTAAATCGAGCTGCGCGCCAGACCGCTGGCTTCCTGCACTTCACGGAGACGAAGAATTCGCTGGACCATTGGATCACCGTCTTTACGGCTTCCGGACAATCACGGAAGCGACGGTACCCATTTGTCGCACTCAGGACCGACAATAAATCCCCAGAAATGAAATTCATTTCTGTCACTTTGTCCTACGGACGGTCTCGATTCGGAATTCGCTCTCCTTCACGTTTTCGAGCTCGGTAATATCGCCGTTTGATGGCGTCGAATTTCACACTGTCCCGCGCCGCTAGGTGCTCGAACGCGGCATCCGCGGACCCAAGCGATTTTTCCAGTTCAGCGACTTCCTCGATTAGAACGATGTCGACCGCTCGAAGCTTGATGACTGCGACTTTTTTCTTCCGGCCCACCTTCTGTTTGATCGACTTTCCAAGTACACCAGCGACGTACAAAGCCACACTGGGCGGCAGCACAACTTCTCGCGCACCATACTCCGTTTGAATTTTGATCTGCCCGGCGATTTTTTTGACGCTTGGGTAATCACCACGCTCGAGTTCATCAATTGCCCATAACCATTCACTGTTCGGCATTTGTCGCGCTCCCGCAATAGGCCGCCCAGTCCGCCATAAGCTGCTTCCGCTTTTCCCGCATACTACCGCGACGGTAAGCCCTCTCGACCTTGTCAGACACGGTGTGGGCGAGCGCCATTTCGGAAAGTTCGTTTGGATAGTCGGTCGTCTCCGCGCACCAATCTTTGAAGGTCGAGCGGAAGCCATGGACAGTGAGATCGGGGTCGTATCCCATCCCCTGCAACAACTCGAGCATCGCCATGTTCGACAGCGGTGTGTTGTCGTCAGAGCCTGGGAACAGGAGGCCTGAGGTAGACGTCGCGTCCGTCAGCAGTTGGCAAGCCCGATCGCAAAGAGGTACGACGTGATCGGACTTCCGCACGCCCTTTTTGCCTTTGATCCGCGCCCTCGGAATCGTCCACGTTTTCGCTGGGAGATCGAGTTCAGCGCGAAAGCCCTCAATGGTGTCACTGGTTCGGACGGCTGTCAGGATCGTGAATTCTAGTGCGCGGGCGCTCATGCTGTTCATGGCCCGGAGATCCGCCATGAATGCCGGGATGTCGGCATACGGCAGAGCCTTGTGGTGCTCCACGGGCGCGACGGACGACTTGGAGGGCAGTATCTGATCCAAGTGCCCTCGCCAGCGGGCGGGATTCTCGCCATCCCGCAGCTCCCGCGCCTTCGCCCAGTCCAGGACCGTTTCGATCCGTCCGCGCACCCGACTGGCAGTTTCTGTCTTGCTGGCCCAGAATGTTGGAGCGTCGGGCTCGTCAGTCTCGGTTTGCTCCAGAATCTTCAGTACCAGGCCCGTGTCGACCACCCCGACGGCTAAGTGACCGATAAAGGGATACGCGTAGGTCTCCAAGGTAGACCTCCACTGGTCAGCGTGTTTGGCGCTTTTCCATCCTGGAGCACGGGCAGCGATGCACTTCTCGGCGCAGGTCCGGAACGTGACAACTTTGGCGCGCTCCGCAGCCTCCACAGCCCGTTTGGCGTCGCGCTGGTCAATTGGATCAATGCCATCGATTAGAAGACTGCGGGCAGCCGTCGCCTTCTGCCGCGCATCGGCAAGAGTTATTCTCTTGTCGTCCGCCTTAACACTGACGGGCCCGAGCCCCATTTTTCGATGAACGCCTGTACGCGTGTATCGGAATATCCACGCTTTCGTTTTCTGCTGTGAGACCTGCAAGTATAGACCGCCGCCGTCGGAATACAGGCCGGGCGCCAGATCCTTCCTCAGAAACAAAGCTGATAGTTTATTGTTGGGGCGAGGCATTTTGCGCACGTCTCTACGTACATTCCGCGCACGGATTTAGCCGGAAGGTACCGGACATGTACAGACGTCAATTTCCACTTATGCCCATTTTTCAGGGAGTTATCGGATTGCTATGGACGCCATCGGACGCTAATCAACGGACACCCTTTCCGCCATACGTCGCTCTTTCGACGCAGCGCCTCTGAAGATCGACAGACTCGTCGCCGTCCGAGGCGATGATCTTTCGATGATGCTATCTCCAAGGGGAATGTCTCGGCGTCGCCCCGACCTCGCCATCATCGGATGAGGCCCGGGGACGTTGGCTTAAACTCAGCCGTCTCGTCCGAGTCCGTTTGGCGTGTTGCTTGATCTGCGGCAGGAAGGACCGCCTGCATGGACACCGGCCGGGCGGAGTATGCCGCGTGGTGCGGCAGCATCTTCCGGAAGCAAGGGGCTCGCTCAAGGAAAGAACTTGGCTCGTGGTCCGCAGTCAAACGCGCCGGGGAACGACGCCGGCTCCCGGAACGTCGGGACCGCTCGCGGGATGGCCGAAATCACGCGGGACCGGTCCCCGCTCGATGCTGCCGCGTTAATTGAAGGAGGCCTTTTTCCCGGCAGGCAAACATCCACGCCACCTCGAAGAAGGCCAAAAAATCGATGCTTGAGGCGCTTTCCTGCCGCATCGCTCGCCCCTTTCCTCGACCTGGCCCATCATCGTCGGGGCCTTCCGCAAGGCCCTGCATCAGCGCCGCGCGCCTCGACTATCAGGTCGCCCCCCTATAGAAGGATACCCCATATGATCACACCAGCGCTGAGAGGCCATGCCGCAAGACTATCGTCCGGATATTGACGGGCTTCGCGCTGTAGCGATCATTCTTGTTGTTATCTTCCACGCATTTCCGGCCGCCTTGACCGGCGGGTACGTGGGCGTTGACGTGTTCTTCGTCATCAGTGGGTACGTGATCACCCGAAAATACTTCCCTCAAATGACGGAAGGCACCTTCAGTTTCGGGAAGTTTTACCAGGCGAGAGCTAGGAGGCTTTTGCCAGCGCTCTCAATTGTAGTCGGAGCAACGGTTATCTTTGGCGGCTTCATCCTGCTGCCAATCAGATATGAGAATCTGGGCCTCCAAGGCATCGCCGGATTGTTGTTCTTCCCGAATTTCTTGGCATGGACGGAAGTCGGGTACTTCGATGCCGCGGCCGAAACGAAACCCCTTCTCCACCTATGGTCGTTAGGGATTGAAGAGCAATTCTACCTTCTCTGGCCGCTCCTACTGATCCTCTTTGCGAGAACCCGAAAGAGGGCGATCGCGTTTCTAACAGTGATCGTAGTTGCATCATTCATCTACTGCATCATTGACACACGTCTCAACCAAGCGACAGCATATTACAACCCGCTGGCTCGCCTTTGGGAACTCGGAACCGGCGGACTTATTGCGGTCGCAATCCGGAATCCTAAACGTAGGAACATCGTTTCTTTTCTCGGCCTCGTACTCATCTTATGCAGCGCCGCCCTTCTCACCAAATCAAGCGAATTCCCCGGCTGGCGTGCTGCAGCTCCTGTTGTTGGATCCGCCCTGATACTCACTTACGGCGCGAGTTTCTTGGAGCGCCGGTTACTCATAGAGGTCGGAAAGATCAGCTACCCCGCTTACCTGTGGCACTGGCCCCTGATCACCTTTGCGACGATTTCAGGTCTTACATCCGCATGGATCATGGGATCCATCGTCATCGCCAGTTTTGTTCTAGCTTGGCTAACTACTGCACTGGTAGAAACCCCAATTCGCTTCGGACGTCTCAGCCAGCGGGCGCCTGCAATTGCATCGTCGATGGCCGCTCTCGCCCTTTTAATGAGCGCCGCGGTATGTTTCAGCAGCGGCCTCCCAAAGCGCTACCCTGCGGAGATTCGATCTGTAATCGACACAATGCGATATGACTCAGCCGCAGGCGCTCGCGCGCAGACGTGCTGGATTGCGAACACTGCGACAAGCGAGTTCAGCAGAGAGTGCAGTTCTGGGCAAACATTGATCTGGGGCGATTCGCATGCTGGCCGCCTTTACACCGGCTTTTCCGAAGATCGCGACGGACAGGTCGCTCAATTTACACGAGACGCATGCCTACCCTCATTCGGTGCAAACTCGACGGTATGCGAAAGGAGCAACAACGATATTGTTAACAGGATCGCTGAGCTAAAGCCGAATAAGCTGATTATATTCGCCTTCTGGGCACATTTGGTAAACAGCGAAGAATTGAAGCGTTCCCAGATGAGCAGTCTCGCGCGCGCTGTGGTCGAAACGCGAAAATCAGTGAAGCAAGTAGTGATCCTCGGTCCCGCGCCGCTATGGTCACCCGACTTGCCCACACAAGTTTATGAGAACTGGAAATCCTCGGGCAGAATTCCGGATCGCATCCGACCAAGCAACGTGGACTATAAGCAATTGGACAGCGATCTCGCCGCCGTAGCGAGGACCTCCGGTGCTCAGTTCATTTCAATATACGACGCCATGTGCAACGAGGCGGGATGCATCACACACGGAAGCTCGCCGAGAGGCGAATTGATCTCATGGGATTACGGCCACCTGACAAAAGCTGGAGCCAATTTTGTGGCTGACCTCGTCCGAACCGAAGCGCATACTTCACTTGAACGATCGGACCTGAAGTGAAGCACCATGCCGACCGAGATTAATTAAACACGCAGCTGGCAGCGATGCCGTTCTCTCTTCCTTCCTCGCCCGACGATTGATGGAGAATAGGAGGCATCGCCGATAAAGAGCTTTCGGCACTCCTCGCGAGTGAGCCGCTCGTTCCCGTCGTGCACAACACGACCTATGACGCTCTGCGCGAAGTCAGCCCCATGCCAGCCTCGCGAAGTGGACAAGAAGCTTGCACTCGTCATCGTGCGTTTGAATGACGCGGCCGCCCGGCGCTTACGATAGCGTGAGAGTCGAGGGCCGATCATGAACCAAAGGACAAGCGCACCAAATTCGTCGCGCATGGCGTCGCTGGACCTATTGCGACTGCTGGCAGCGCTGGCTGTTGTCTTCTTCCACTATTGCTTCCGCGGCAAGATCGCAGGCGATCTCGACGACGGGTACCCCGCGGCGGTGCCGTTCGCAATGTACGGCTATCTCGGCGTAAACCTGTTCTTTCTGATCAGCGGCTTCGTGATCTCCTGGTCCGCCGAGGGCCGACACTGGCAGGAATTTTCCGTCGCGCGCTTCGTCCGGCTCTATCCCGGATTTCTCGTCTGCATGACGGCGACCTTCGTCGTTCTCACGATTGCCCGCGATCCGCGTTTCCCGACCGATCTTTTGACCTATGCCGCTAATCTTTCGATGTTCGCTCCCGCCCTCGGTCGACTTGCGATGGACGGCGTCTACTGGTCGATCATGCTAGAGATCGTCTTTTACGGCTGGTTCGCCGCGCTGATCTTCGTCGGCGTCTATCCGCGTCGAAAGCTCACCATTATCGCAATTTGGCTGGCAATTTCCGCGCTGAACGAGACATTCGTCGGAAGCGGCGCACTGCGCATCGTCCTCGTGACGGCATATGCGCCGTTCTTTGCCAGTGGAATCCTAGCTTATCACCTGATTTCAAGAGGCATCTCGTCGGGCGCGCTGGCACTTCTCACAGCGTCGTTCCTGCTTTCGTGCAAGACCATCGTCTTCTCTCAAAACTGGATGATCACGCATCTTGGAGCCGCGCCGTCCTACCCTCACCTCGTCGCTGCGAACATCGCGGTACACGTGATCTTTGCCGGCGCCATCATGCTCCGATCCGTCGTACGTCCATCTCCGACGATGTTGATGCTGGGCGGCCTGACCTATCCGCTCTATCTGTTGCATCAATTCATCGGCTACATCCTGCTCAATGCGCTTGCGCCGCATGTCGGCAAGCACGCTGCCGTCATACTCGTGCTCGTTGGAATGTTCATTGCGTCCTTCCTCGTCTGGCACTTCATAGAAGTACCAATACGCAAACCGCTGATCCGGGGGCTGATGTCTATCATGAGCCGCCTGACCGTGGGCTACCGGGTTTCGCAAGAAGTCTGCTTTGCTCCCTCGATCGCTTCGCCGGGCGCGAAAGTTGAAGGCAGCGAACCGCCCGCTTGATCTCGCCCCCCCAACTCCGTGAGTGGAAAACGCGGGCACTCGTACCAACTCGGCCGGTTGGCATAAGGAGATGGGTTATGAAAATCGCTCTATTTGCCGTGATCGCGCTGGTCGCACGGATAGCGGGCGCGAGCGCTCAAACCACCCTTCACTATGCATCCGGTTTGGGCGCCTCAGACGCGCGAGCGGGAGCTGAACTCGGCTTTAACATGGCCGACGTTGGCGACCTCGCCTCGCTCAACGCTCTCCCCCAAGGCATGAAAGGCCTGATCTGGCTTGGCATCAAAGGCGGAGCCACGACCGAGTTTCAGAACAAGGTGAAACCGTTCATCGGCAACGCGAAAGTATTCGGGTTCTATCTCTGGGACGAGCCTGATCCAACAGGCAGGTATGGCGAACTCATCACCCCAAGCAGCCTTAAGGAACAGTCCGATTGGATACACCAGAATGTCCCGGGTGCGAAAACGTTTATCGTGCTGATGAACATGGGCTCATCGAACGCCCGCCCGGACTACAAGAATACATACAACCCGGCAAACACCGGAATCGATCTGTATGGGCTTGATCCTTACCCTTTCCGTACAGACGCGGCCGCATCGAACCTGAATGACATAGACGCGGCCGTTGCGGCCGCCGTCCAGGCGGGAATACCTGCAGGAAAAATTGTCCCGGTGTTTCAGGCGTTTGGCGGAGGCACCTTCAAAACGGCCGAGGGTGGGAAATATGTCGTCCCTACCCCGAAACAACTTCAGGCGTTGATCGATCGATGGACGACCATCACTCCATCGCCGGAGTTCGATTTTGTTTACTCATGGGGAAATCAGCAGGGCGACACAGCCCTTCGTGACCGGCCCGAGCTGCAGGCTGTCTGCAAGGCGCACAATACTGGCGGGGCTGCCCTCGGTCCTTCTCGCGGACAGTGAGCAACAGCAAGGGGCCAACGCCGCGCGTAGTGCCGCGGTCGATCCTCTGTGCTAACATCAGGATCGCACTTGCCTGCGTTTTCGGCGATGGTGACCCGCGGTTAGACGCTCTGCCATCATCGTCGTTCCCCTTCCGCCATTTGCCGCATCAGCCTCCATCGGACGACATGATCGATCAATCCGAGCCAACAATGCCTGCTGAAACACTCGCCGCTCCCAAGCCGCCGCGCTGCGCGATGTGCCGGGCGCGGATGACATTGTTGCGGAGCGAGCCCGATGCCGGGGGTGGCGACAAATGTACCTTCACCTGCCCCAAATGCGAATTCGTGAAGACCAAGATCGTCGGCGGGCCGCCCGATCTCAGCCGCCATCGTCCGCCCCGGAAGGCAAGACAGCCCGGGACGCGCCAGTCCGCTTCGAGGATCGGAACTAACGCGGTGGCTGAGCCGTCGGGAGCGGTGCGCCGCCGACCGAGATAGCCCCTGCGGGACGATCGGCGGGGCGTTTACGCGGTGCCGTTGGCGCCGGGCGGGCGGCGACGGGAGCAGCCGGAACTGCAGCCACGGGCGCTGTCGGCACGGCGGCCGGAGCCGGCGGTGCGAGAACGCCTCGGCCCTGCAGCGCATCGATCTTGGCGGTCAGTCCAACGACCTGGGTCGTCAGGCCCTGGATCTGATCGGACAAGCGCTTCAATTCGGCCTGCTGCGCCGTCAGCAGTTCGGTTGCGGCCTGGATCGAACTGCCGGTCTGTTGCTGGAACGCTGCGAAATCAGTCGCGCTGACTCCGCCTTCCGCCGCGCTGGCCAGAACCGGCGCGCCATCTCTGCTGCCAGTGCTTCCCGTGACAGCTTGCACCATATCGGTCAGCGCCTCGCGGTAGTTCAGCCAGAGATATCCACCGCCGCCACCGAGGATCAGCAGCACGACGATGATTCCGAGCGGGCCGAACGACCTGCGCTTGGGCAAGGTCACCGGCGGCGGCCCGACATTGATCTCGTTATTGAATGCATCGGCCACGGGAGATCCTCACTTGCGGCATCCGATCCTGCGGCTCGTCGAGCGAGACAACCGGCGCGATTCCTTGGAGCGTATGTAAGCAAAAAATCCGCGGAGGTGAACTGCCGCGCCCCGCTAATCCCCCATGTCCCGTCGTCATGCCCGCGCTCATACGTCCTCAGCGCCAGTTAACCCTGCGCCAGGCAGGTCTCGCCTCGTCGGCGCCGCATTGTCATCGCCATCGCGCCGCGATCGCTCCTCGCAACCGGGTAAAATGTTGCAACGACGCATCACTACAGCTCCGAATGAAAAGCCGACCGCGAATCTCTTTGACTGTGCGGCCCCCTGTGACGTTTGTAGTTCGCGGGGGAATAAGGACTACCACGATGATCGAGACCGTCACCGCACTCTTCGGCTTTCTCAGCGCCGGCATTCTGGCCGCTCACGCCTATGACGGTTACCGCGCCCGCTTCTAAGCGCGCAACGATCTCGCAGCATCGCCGCTCAGCCATGTCGCAACCTAGCGAGTTGGTGCGTCTGCAACCACTGTGCTGCCGTGCTCGAGAGGCCCGGCTTCAACGGGAGCTGCCTCCGGCGAAACAAGACGGAAACACGATTCTCCAGAACCGCTTTGAACGCGCCCCGCGAGGGCTGCGACTGATGGGCAGGGACACAGCAAGGCGCACCGCGCCCACCCATGGAGAATATCTATGCTTCGCAAAATGACCCTCGGACTGATCGCTGCGGCCTCACTCGGTGCGGCCGCCCTCGCCCCCAGCGCTGCGTCGGCTCATGGCTGGCATATTGGCGGCTGGCACGGTGGATGGGGTGGCTACGGTCACCACGCCTTCTATGGCGGGCCGGCTTTCTATGTCGGCGGCCTGACGGATGGCTGCCTGCAGCGCCGTATCGTGGAAACCCGCCGTGGGCTCCGCGTCCGTACCGTCAACGTCTGCGCCTACTGATCACACCAAACTCCGGAAAGCCCGGCCGCCCAAGCGGCCGGGCTTTCTGCTGCCTTACTCAGGTATTGTTCTGCTTCTGTTGCCCTCCGGTGACAGCCAAGGTCCGCGTTTCCAGCTAAACCTTGTGTCGAATTCGCTCAATATCTTCAGGGCGATGGAAGGTTCTGGATGCGAACGCTTTGGCTGGCCGCGATCATCGCAGCGTCGGGCGCGGTGAATGCCGCTGCCGCCGACCTGCAGTCGCGCGTGTGGACCAAAGCGCCCGCGGCGACTGAAGCAGGCTACAACTGGGGCGGCTGGTATGCTGGCGGCAATGCCAGCGGCTCCTGGGGCCAGAGCAACGTCTCCAATGCTTTCGTCAACGGCACGGCCCCGATTGCAAACCAACAGGCGATCGCAGCAGCTTCACCGCGGCTCAATCCCGACGGTTTCACCGGCGGTGGCCAGATTGGCTACAATCACCAGGTCGATCGCTGGCTGTTCGGCGTTGAGGCCGATGCGAATTATTTCGGCCTGAAGCAGTCGCGCGGTTTCACCGCCCCCTTCCCGGCCGGCGGGTCCTTCACCACGACCAACTCGGTGACAAGCGACTGGCTGGTCACGCTGCGCCCGCGCGTCGGCTATACGGTCGATCGCACGCTGTTTTATGCGACCGGCGGTCTCGCACTGACCGAGTTGAATTTTGCGTCGTCGCTCACCGACACGACCGGCCAGAACGAAGCCGCATCATTGTCGAAGACCGTAGCCGGATGGACGATCGGCGCAGGCATCGAACACGCCTTCAGCAAGAACTGGTCGGCGAAGGTCGAATATCTCCACACCGACTTCGGCAAGCAGTCGGTAACGGCGCCGGTCTTCACCGGTCCCGGCGCGGCAACCGGTATCATCGCCCACGATGTGGATCTGAAGACAAATACGGTGCGTGGCGGACTGAACTATCATTTCGGCGGCCCGTCGGTCGCGCGCTACTGATCGCTGCGGAAAGCATCGAAAGAAAAAGCCCTCCGAAGCGAGGGCTTTTTCTTTCGATACCAGTTTTTGATGCGCGCTGCGCGGCTCACCCCGTCATCGCCAAAGCGCGACTTTCGACCGGATACGGCTCTACCGTGATGGTCCAGCGCAGCGGCCAGCAGGTCAGATCCGGACGGACGGCATGAACATAGCCGTTGACGAAAACGCTGTCGGCATCATCGCTAAATCGTTCGTCGATCAGTTCGCCATGGAGATGCGCCATCCGGCAGCGGCGCATCTGCGCGTATTTCGTCGTCTCGTATTTGGCCAAATCAGGCCTCCCCAACGTCGCAAGGTCCCCGCAGGAACTGTCGGCGACTCGCGGTTAACAAAGCCTCAAACGAACCTGCGACGGTATCGGGCTAGCGGTCTCTGCACCCAATGTGAGGAAGACCCCGACTTTCGGCGATCAGATTCACGGCTGCTTCAAGAATGCAGAACAGTGTGGCGGCAATATTATTGGAGCGTCCCATGTTCATGATTGCGAGCATTCTGACGGTCGCTGCCGGTGTGTTCTATGCAGCGAGCATCAATAACAGCGGATGGGCGATGCAGGTGTGCCGCTATGGCGACATTTTCTGCATGAACCCGTCATGGCTCATGATCGCTGCCGTCCTGTCCGTCATCTGGGCCTTCTTCCTGCGTGTCGACCGACTCTAGTCGGTCGATCAGCAGACGATCTGGTCGGCAGCGAGTTCAGCGGGCCCGGGAGTTGTCCGGCGCGGTGCCAAACGCAACGATTTCGATGCGGCGCAGTGTGGACAGCCAAAGGTGCGAATCTCACCGCCCTCGTCGTCCGACTCGATCTTGATCAAATAGACTTGGGTCCTGCAGTACGAACATTTCAAATGCTCGGTGCGAATATTGTCGTTGAGGTAAGCTCCGTGGATACCGGGCATCTGCAGTCTCCGAAAACCGAGAACAGCTCGCCCGGACCTGCGCGTTTTCGCGCATGATGCGAGCGTGGAAACAGACAACCTATAATTGCTTAAAGAGCGCTCTACCCGACTGGGGAATCGCAGCAGTAGTGAGCTACCTTACTCCGGTTGAATTATCCAGATTGCAGGTTCGGCGCGGTACGCCTTTTCACGCAGTTTAGAGTGCATTTAAAGTCTTCGATTGCGGTCCATCGCCACACAACTATAGATGTTGATGGACCGATCTGTTCGATGACCCTGGAATGTCGCAATGCACAAGCGATATCAGCCGCTCAACATCCCCATCGAGATCGTCCGTACCGTTGTGGCGATCTCCGAGACTGGCAGCCTGACCAAGGCGGCCGAACGGCTGGGCCTGAGCCAACCGGCCGTCAGCTCCCAGATCAAGCGCATCCAGGCCATGGTGGGAGGCAACCTCTTCACCAAAACGGTCAACGGTACGACCGCCACCCAGCTCGGCAAGCTGGTCCTGCACCAGGCCCGCCGCATCCTCGAGGCTAACGACCAGATGCTGCGGATCGGCGGCGCCGCCCATCATCCGCAGCCCATCCGGCTGGGATTGAGCACATTGTTCGTGCGGGAGTTCTTCACTAACCAGACCGCCCAAAGCCTGACCGATCTGGTCATTCATACAGACAACTCCATCAGCATCACCAAGGGCCTGATCGACGGCTATATCGACATTGCCTACATCCTCGAAAATCCGGAGATGGGCAGCGAAACCTCGCACCTGATCGTCAATGAGACAGACGAGGAATTCGTTTGGGTGCGCGCGAAGGAGTTCGTCCTCAGTCCGGGCTCACCGATCCCGCTTCTGACCTGGCCGGGCGACGATCTGATGATCCGGACACTGACGCGCCACGGCCTCTCCTACAAGATTGTATTCAACAGTCCCGACTATCACGCCAAGCTGGCAGCCGTTGAAAGCGGCATCGGCATCACCGCGATTCCGAAACGGATGATCCCACCTGCGCTCGTCTGGGCGCAGGAATATTACTTGCCGCACCTGCCGCCTCTCAAAGCGTTGCTGTGCGCGCGCTCGAACCTGGAGACGATGCAGAGCACGGACTTGCTCAACGAGATATCGTCACGCTTTTTCAAGTCACCGGGCGTCGTGAACCAATAGTGCCGCCACGATCGTGGACCTGAATACGAGCCGCTTTGGCCGTCAGCGCGGCACCAGATAGTGTTCATCCCATTCGCCGCGCGGCACTTCAGCGCCGAGCTGATAGGCGAAGGATTTCACCTCGAGTCCGTCAGAGCTGGTCTCGCAGACATAGGATAGTCTGTACCACTTGCCCCCGCTGCGAACGGCACCGCCCGGCGCCTTGATCTGGTTGCCGCGAATGACCGGATCGGCAAACGCATAGGCAACGAACTCGTCCGGCTTGTATCCCTTGTGCTCACGGCCCACGGCGCCCATGGCGCGCGCATCGCAACGCTGCTCCAGACGGGTTTCCGGCGACAGCTTGAGCATCTGATCGGTCCGCGACGACGCTGCATAGAGGGGAGACTGCGCAGCGACGCAGGCAATAGCCAGGATCGCAAATGCAATTTTTTCCATTGACTTATGCCAATTACCTTATGTGAGTTGGGAGGATTCTTCGGCTTGAACCTATCATGTTCGCACATGCAAAAAACCCCGCTCGTGTTACCGGCGGGGTTCAAATTTTGGATCGTCAGCCGATCCGTTTGAATGTGAGCAGCTGATGAAATTCCGATGGCAGGAACTGACGGCCGCCAAGACCGGAGATGCTGACCCGCCACCCCGCATCGTTCAGCGTCCGGGCTTGCGCGACAGCAACGTCCGGAATGATCCGGTGCGTCACCATGCTCTGGTCATTGCGCGTTGCGTGGATGGTGAAGACATCGCCCCGCCGCGAAGCCGGCGGGATGTCGGTTGCTTCAAGATCACTGTCAGAGAACACGGTCGCCAACGCCTGTCTCCATCATCAGTCAAAGCCCGAGCTGATTGTGCGGCGCGCGTGGTTAATCAATCGTTACGGTGATGTGAAATCAGGATTTGAAGACGCCCGTGATCTTGTTCCAGAGCGATGAACGATCGTCGTTATCGTGTTTCGAGCGGTCCGGCTGCGTCGCACTCACAGGATCCGAAGCCGGGAAACTGTCCTTCAGGCCGGTGCTGAGTTCCTCATGAGTCTTGCGATCAGCGCGCGCTGCTTCCTTCACGCCGACAGCGTATTTGTCGTGGGGCGCGGGATCGAATTTCTCAGCCATGATCGTCTCCTTCATCTGATGAAGGAAAAACGTCCCCGTGAACGAGAGGTTCCTCTCTGCGGCAATTAGTCGAGACCACGCTCGCGGCTGAGGCCGACCATCTCCTGGATGAACAGCGCCTTCTGCTTGTCATCCAGCGTGGCGAATAGCGGTTCCGCAGCATCGGCAACGGCGCGCTGATCGACGGCCCGGTCGTTGAGGAACTGGGCCTCGTTGCGCATCTGCTCGATGATGTCATCCGGCGGATCGCGCTGGGCGCGGGCGATACGCAGCTTGAGACGCTCCGCGCCATTGTTGCCGAGCGTATGCATGGCGCTACTGAAGCCGGCCCAGTTCTTTTCCTGCTCCGGCGTCAGGTTGAGTGACGCCTTGATACGGGTAATGTTGGCATCGCTATTCGCGACGATCTGCTCCGCGGTCAGTTCCGGCTCCGCCGCAGGTTGAGCGCCCTTCTTGCCCTTCTTGGCGGCCTTGGCTTGTTTGGCACCCGACTGCCCGCCCACGGGACCGCGAACATTGCTGTTCGAGGGCACGCCCAGGACGCCGCCAACAACGCCTACCACGCCGCCGATCGCCCCACCGAGCACGCCACCGATCGGCCCGGCCGCACGATTGCCGTCTCTCGCACCCTGCTGCACGCCCTGCACCAGCCCCTGCGCGTGAACCGCTGCGGAATTTCCGAGCAGCAGAACGGCGGCAACGCACAGCACATGACGCAGTGGTCGATGCCTGCGCTTGGGCAAATTCATTTTGGTCATCACCGTCTCCTCACCGCAATTTCGCGGCGCAGCAAATCACTTGCGATCATCAGCAACCATAGTGGCTTCAACACGGCCAAGTCCACACGCTGCGTCTCCGCCAATGGTAGACCTCATCGAGCCAAGCCTGTTAGATAACGCCCGCGTGGCCACTGGCGGGTGCGCAACAACATAGAATGCTTCAAGGGGTGGAAATGGCGACCAACAAGAAGAAACTTCTGATCACCGAGTCGATGTCGACCCAGGGAATGGACCTGTTCAATGCACGCGATGACATCGAAGTGGTCAAGTTCAGCAATCTGATTTCCGCGGCCGACTACATCAAGCTGATCGAGCAACACGCACCGGTGCACGGCACCGCTCTCGGCGCCACGCGGTTCGGCGAGCCCGAACTCGAAGCCTGCAAGGACATGAAGGTGGTGGCGCGCATCGGCGTCGGCTACGACGCGGTCGATGTGCCGGCGCTGTCCAAGCGCAAGGTGCCGCTGATGATTGCTGGCACCGCCAACTCGCCCTCGGTTGCGGAACAGGCGTTGTTCATGATGCTGACGCTCGCCAAGCGCGCGGTCGAACTTCACGCCATGGTCAAGGAAGGCAAATGGGCGTCACGTTTCGGCGCGTTGCCATTCGACCTGTTCGGCAAGACCGTGCTGGTGGTGGGCTTCGGCCGCATCGGCACCCGCACCGCCAAGCGCTGCCAGGCGATGGAAATGAACGTGCTGGTCTATGATCCCTATGTATCGGCCGATACCATCAAGGCGGCCGGCTGCGAGCCTGTCAGTGATCTCGACGCGGCCCTGCCCCGTGCCGACTTTGTCAGCCTGCATTGCCCCAAGACCCCGGAGACGACCGGCCTGTTCAACGCAGCGCGGATCGCGCGGATGAAGCCCACGGCCTATCTCATCAACACGGCACGCGGCGGAATCATCGTCGAAGCCGCACTGCATGATGCGCTGGTCTCAGGCAAGCTCGCGGGCGCCGGCCTCGACGTGTTCGAAGCCGAACCGCCGCCGCTCGGTCATGCGCTGTTCGAACTACCGAACGTGATCATCGCGCCGCATGTTGCCGGCGTGACCCGCGAAGCGCTCGACCGCATGGGCGCCCAGACCGCGCTGAATATGTTGAGCGTGCTCGACGGCGAGCCGATCAAGCAGAACGCCGTCAACGCGGATGTGTTCGGCTGAACCGTCGATTGCTGGCGCGGATGGTTGTCCGCGCCAGCACCTCCGCAATCCTCACCAGAGCACCCCTACGATGGCATTCAAGGAATACGGCGATCACGACGCGCTCGGCCTCGCCGGACTGGTGCGCAGCAAACAGATCAGCGCGCGCGAACTGCTCGAAGAAGCCGTGGCGCGCACCGAACGCGTCGATCCCCGGATCAACGCCGTCGTGGTGCACCATGAGGACTATGCGCAGCGCCAGATCGACAAGGGTTTGCCCGACGGGCCGTTCACCGGCGTGCCATTCCTGCTGAAGGATCTCGAACTCCTCGACAGCACGCGCACGACCTTCGGGGCCAGTCTCTACAAGGACTTTGTCGCCGATCACACCGGCACCCTCGCCCAGCGTTTCCTCGATGCCGGCCTCACAATATTCGGCAAGAGTGCGAGCCCCGAATTCGGGCTGATACCCACGACGGAGTGCCGGCTGCACGGACCGACGCGCAATCCCTGGAATCCCGATCATACATCAGGCGGCTCCTCAGGTGGCGCAACCGCCGCCGTGGCCGCGCGGATCCTGCCGGTCGCGCATGCCAGCGACGGCGGCGGCTCGATCCGTATTCCCGCCTCAGCCTGCGGCGTGTTCGGCCTGAAGCCGACCCGCGCCCGCAATCCGCTGGGTCCTGACAAGGCCGAAGGCTGGGGCGGCTTGTCCTGCGGCCATGTCGTCAGCATCAGCGTGCGCGACAGCGCCGCGATGCTCGATGCCGTTCACGGGCCTGAACTGACCAGCCCCTATATGGCGCCGGCGTCGGAGCGCCCGTTTCTCGATGAAGTCGGCCGCGATCCCGGCAGGCTGCGCATCTTCTTCACCGACAAGTCGCCCTATGGCGATGCCATCGATTCCGAAGTCGCCGCCGCCGTCCGCGATGTCGCCAGGTTGCTCGAAGCACAGGGTCATCATGTCGAAGAACGCGCGCCGGTGTTGCCGCTTGACCCCGCGCAGGTGATCGCGGCGATCGTGTCGGCCAATACGGCCGCGACCGTGCAATTTGCGGAGAAGAAGTTCGGCCGCCCGATGACCTCCGATGATTTCGAGAAACTCACACTCGGCAGCGCACACAATGCCCGCAAGGCCAGCGCAGTCGATTACGTGACAGCACTGCAGAATGCCTTCCAGATCTCACGCAGCGTCACCGAGTTCTTCACCGGCTGCGATATCTTCCTGTCGCCGACGCTCTGCACGCCGCCGATCAGGATCGGCGAAATCGACACGATGTCCGACGATCTCGGCCATGTCGCGCCCTTGCTCCGCCGCTACATGCCAGGCACCAGTATGGCCAATATGACCGGCCAGCCGTCCATGTCGGTGCCCTTGGCCTGGAGCAGCAAAGGCCTGCCGATCGGTATGATGTTCACGGCGCATTTCGGTGACGAGGCCATGCTGTTCCGTCTCGCGGGCCAGCTCGAGCAGATCCGGCCCTGGAAAGACAGGCGTCCGCCGATCTCCGCCTAAAAACAGCCACAGCGATTACCAAAATGAAACCACAGCCGTTTAGATATCGGTCCTATGTGGACGTTGCGTAATTGCAGAGAGGCACATTTCGATGATCCAGAACGATCCGACCGATCACGCCCTCGCGGCCATTGCGAGCATTCTAGACCGCAAGGAAGCGGAAGCGCGTGAGGCCGAGCATGGCGAGGCCGAGCAGGCGTCGGTCACTGTGGTCACAGAAACCGTGGTCACCGAGACTGTATCTGTCATGGTCGCCGCGGAGCCCGAAGCACCGCTCGTCGAACACGAGTCGCCTTCTACGGCTCCAGAGGCCATCGAGGTCGATGGCTACTCCCGGCTCGGTCCGGGTCCACTGGATGCCATTCGCTTCCGCTGGACCGCGCGTCGCGAGGACAACGGCCAGTATTTTGTCGATGAAACCATCGGCAGTTCGCGGCCGATTTCCACAGGGCCAATGCCGCGCGACGCGATTATTGAGTTCATCGATGGACGCGAACGGGCTGCGCGCGATCGTTTCGAGACGCTGAAGAGCCAGATGACCGTGGGCAGCAGCGCTTCGCGGTTTAGCGACTACTGACGAAAGCCGGTTTCAGGTGACGCCACCGTCCGGCGGCGGCGTTGAGGCCTATCACGCTGCCTCAAACCGAAGATGTCCGGCGCAGGATTGAACCACTTCTTCAGTCGGCGCCACACACCAAAGCAATTGCAATTCCCCCTGAGCGATGCGGATCACAGTGTTCGGGCGTATCCGCGACGCTGTTCAGGGTCAGGATTTCAACCGCTTTGGAGGACACATGAAGTTGCTCTTCGCCCTCGCCGCCATCCTGCTGACCAGCACCGCCGCTCAGGCCGACGACAGCTACTCGTTCGATATCGGTGGCCGCACAATTACCATCGAAGCACCAAGCGACTGCAACTCGACGGACTGCATCTCGGTTTCCATTCCCGGCGTCTACGAATATGGCACCAAGCGCAGCAGGCGCGAGCGTGACCGCGAGGCCCGCGAGCCGGCCCCTCCCGCTCCGCGACCCGAACAGGCGGCCAAGCCCGTGGAGACGCAGAAACCCGTCGTCGCCCCAAAGGAGACGGCCGCTCCGGCGACACCCGCCACTCCATCCGTCGCGGTGGCCCCGCAGCCTGCACCGGCGCCCGTTCCGGCCGAGAAGCTCACTCCCTCCGCCGTCGTCGCCAATGCACCGCCCAGCGATCCAGTTAGCAAGCAGGATACGTCCGCGCCGGTTACGCCAGCCGCCGCGGCCACGCCGCTCGGCATCTGGATGACCGAGAAGAAGGAAGGGAAGGTTCGCATCGAACAATGCGGCGTCAATCTGTGCGGCTACTCGATGAATGCCAAGACCGAGGCTAATGGTGAGAAGGTGCTGATCAACATGAAGCCCGGCAATCACAAATGGACCGGCAAGATATTCGATCCGAACAGTGGCAGCACCTATGACTCGACCATCGCGCTCAAGGGCAGCGACACGCTACGCGTCCAGGGCTGTGCCTTCGGCGGCATGTTCTGTGGCGGCCAGACCTGGACGCGGGTGAACTGATCGGCGGATTGAACAGTCGGGCATCCCCTGTAAGCTGTAACGCAGCGCGCAATTGAAATGGCGCGCCCACGATTCAGACGGGGGAAACATCATGATCCGGATCATCGCCGCCTGGCTTGCGGCCTGCCTGCTGCTGACCGCCCCATCGCAGGCGCAGATGCCGGCCCCTGCGCCCTCACCGTCCCGCCTCGACGACATTATCGCCCGCGGGACGCTGCGTGTCGGATTGACCGGCGACTACATGCCGTTCAGCGCATTCGATCCGACCACGACATCGTTCAAGGGCTTCGACGTCGAGATGGCGGAAGCGCTCGGAAAAGCGCTCGGCGTCAAGGTCGACTATGTGAAGACCAGCTGGCCGAAACTGTCAGCGGACTTTGCGGCAGACCAGTTCGATATGGTGATGGGCGGCGTGTCGATCACCCTCGAACGGCAGAAGAAGGGCGTGTTCTCGATCCCCATCATGCGCGAGGGCAAGACGCCAATCGCGCGCTGCGCCGATGCGGGCAAATTTGGCACACTCACCGAAATCGACCGCCCCGGCGTCAAGGTCATCGTAAATCCCGGTGGCACCAATGAGCGGTTTGCGCGGGCGCATATCAAGGCAGCCGACATCACCGTCTTCAACGACAATACCCGCATCTTCGACGAGATTGCTCAGGGCCGTGCCGACCTGATGATGACCGACGCGTCAGAGACCCGCTATCAGCAGAAGCTGCACCCCGGCGTGCTCTGCGCCGTGCATCCTGATGCGCCGTTCGACTTTGCCGAGAAGGCCTACTGGCTCCAGCGCGATGTGGCGCTGAAAGCGTTCGTCGATCAGTGGCTGCACATCATGCAGGAAGACGGCAGCTTCCGTGCCGCCGTCAGCCGCTGGTTCGAATAGCAATACACCCGCGATCAGCTACCTAGCCGACAGGCTTCGCATACTGTTCGTCACTGACCTTTTCCATCCAGTCCGCGGTCTTGCCATCGAGGGCTTCCTGCATGGCAATATGGGTCATGCCGGTGGTCGGTGCCGCGCCGTGCCAGTGCTTCTCGCCCGGCGGAATCCAGACGGTGTCGCCTGGCTTGATCTCGACGACCGGTTCACCCTCGGTCTGAAAGCGCCCGACGCCTGCGATGACGTAGAGCGTCTGCCCGAACGGATGGGTGTGCCAGGCGGTGCGTGCGCCGGGCTCGAAGCTGACGCGGAAGGTCACCAGCCGCGCCGGCGCTTCCGCGACGATGACCGGGTCCTGCCAGACCGTGCCCGTGAAGTATTCCTCTGGCGCCCTGTTGGTCGGGCGCGAACCTGCGGGAAAAAGCTTCATGGCACGGTCTCGCTGTTGCTGTGTAGGTTACTTCTTCGACGCGGCGTAGCGCGCCTTGGTCTCGGCATTCATCGGATAGAGGCCCGGAAGCGTCGCACCGTTGTTCACCTCGTTGACGATCCACGCTTCCATACGCTCCTGCTCGGCGCCTTCGGCGAGGATCAGGTCGAGGAATGCCTTCGGGATCACGACAGCGCCGTCCTGGTCGGCGACGATGACGTCGTCCGGGAAGATGGCAACGCCGCCGCAGCCGATCGGTTCACCCCAGCCGACAAAAGTCAGACCGGCAACCGACGGCGGCGCGGCATAGCCGTCGCACCACACTGGCAGATTGGTGCCGAGCACGCCCTCGATGTCCCGCACCACGCCGTCGGTGATCAGCGCAGCCACGCCGCGCTTCTGCATGCGGGCGCAGAGGATGTCGCCGAAAATGCCGGCGTCGGTGATGCCCATGGCGTCGACCACGGCGATGCAGCCTTCCGGCATGGCTTCGATGGCGGTGCGGGTGGAGATCGGCGACGACCACGATTCCGGGGTGGCGAGATCCTCACGCGCCGGGACGAAGCGCAGGGTGAAGGCCGGACCGACGAGACGCGGCTGACCGGGGCGCAGCGGCTTGGCACCGCGCAGCCAGACATTGCGCAGGCCCTTCTTCAGGAGAACGGTGGTGATGGTCGCGGTGGTGACCTTCGACAGGGTGGCAATGGCTTCGGGTGTCAGTGACATGCGCAGGGCTCTTCAGGTCAGAGGATGCAGGACGTTGGACTTGCGGCGGCGCATCTTGCGGTGGAATGCCAGCGCGTCAAGGGCTGCTGCTTCAAAGCGCCATGCAATGTCGTGAACCGTCTGCGATCAGCCCGGCTTATCGCGACCATGCGCATTAATTTATTGAAGATGCACGGTTATTTTTAAATTGCGAATTCCACTCGCCGGTAAAACGCGCTATACATGGTTGTCCAATACTGACGTTGTGAGGCCATGGTCGCAACTCTCTCCCCGCCCCGGATCCTACCGTCAGGCGATGCAGCCATCACCGTCGAATTCAGCCGTACGATCGACGAGGAAGCCAACCGCCGGGTGCTGGCGCTCGACAAACTCGTCGCATCGGCCGGCCTCGCCGCTGTCACCGAAACGGTGCCGACCTATCGCTCCCTGCTGGTGCATTACGATCCCCTGCAGATCGGCTTCGAGGCGTTGGGCGACGCACTCACCGAACTGGCGCTCAAGCCGTTGCCCGAGGCCCAAGCCGCACGGCGCTGGCGCATCCCCGTGGCCTATGGCGGCGAAAACGGCATCGATCTCGAAGACGTCGCGAAGGCGCTGAACATCACGCCGGACGAAGTCGTCGCGCGCCATGTGGGCGGCGACTACAAGGTGGCGATGATCGGCTTCACGCCGGGCTGGTCCTATCTCAGCGGGCTGCCGAGTTCGATGCAGATGTCGCGCCGGCAGAATCCACGGCTGCTGACGCCGCCCGGAACGATCTCTATCGGCGGCATCCAGACCGGCGTGCAATGTCTCGCGGGCCCGAGTGGCTGGCATCTTTTGGGGCGCACCGCCGTGCGCACCTATCAGCTCGGCCGGGATCCCACCTTCCTGCTAGAGCCCGGCGATGCCATCACCTTCACCGCGGTCGATGAGAAGACTTTCGCCGAACAGGACCGTGCAGCTGAAGCTGGGGCATTCGTCGCGGAGCTGATCGCGTCATGAGCAAGCTCATCGTCACATCCGTCAGTCCCGGCACTTCGGTGCAGGATATCGGTCGCTTCGGCGCACAGCGCTATGGGCTGGTGCCATCCGGTGCGGTTGATCGACTGGCGATGGCCGCAGCCAATGCCCTGCTCGGCAATACATTGTTTGCCGCCACTATCGAACTTGGCCCGTTGAACTCGGTCTTCACAGCCAAAGGCGGCGCTGTCCGGATCTCGCTCACCGGCGCGGCGCGGCCGGCCGATATCGCGGGCACGCCCTTCAACGTCAATACATCCGTCACGCTGGCCGACGGCGAGAGCCTCAATCTCGGCGTCGCCCGCGCCGGCACCTTCGGCTATCTCGCCATCGAAGGCGGCGTGCGCGGCGAGCCGATGTTCGGCAGCCTGGCCGTAAATGCCCGCGCCGGTCTCGGCAGTCCCTATCCGCGCCCGCTGCAGGCCGGCGACGAATTGCTGGTGATGGCTGCGAGCAGCGCCAACGAGACGCGCATCGATTTGCCGGCGCCTGTCGAAGGTCCGATCCGCGTGGTGCTTGGCCCGCAAGACGATGAATTCGGCGAAGCCAGGGAACTGTTCCTGAACAGTGAGTGGAAGATCTCGGCGACCAGCGACCGCATGGGCTATCGCCTTGAGGGGCCGGTGATCAAGCATCTCCACGGCCACAACATCGTCTCCGACGGCACGGTTAATGGCAGCATCCAGGTGCCAGGCAACGGTCAACCCATCGTGCTGATGCCCGACCGTGGCACATCGGGCGGCTATCCGAAAATCGCGACCGTGATTTCGGCGGATCTCGGCCGGTTCGGCCAGACCCAGCCGGGCCGCGGTTTCCGCTTCAAGGCGATCACCATGGCGGAGGCGCAGGCGGAATACCGCGCCTTCGCCGAACTGCTGCAGAGCCTGCCGGGTCGTGTCCATGATTCCAACATCCTGATGCTGGACATCAAGGCGCTGCTGTCGGCCAATGTCGCCGGCGTGGCCGTCAGCGCGACCGATGACAATACGTGGCAGACACTGCAGACGGCAGACGCGCAAGACTGATTTCGAACCCTACCTACGAAAGAGCACGACCATGGCGACCATCGATCTGAACTGCGACCTCGGCGAAAGCTTCGGCATGTGGGAGATGGGCAACGACGCCGCGATGATCGATCTCGCGACGTCAGTGAATATCGCCTGCGGCTATCATGCCGGCGATGCCGACGTGATGCGCAAGACCGTGCAGCTCGCCAAGGCGCGCAACGTCAAGATCGGCGCGCATCCGGGCTACCGCGACCTGCATGGCTTCGGCCGCCGCCCCATCGTCGGTCTCACCGCACTGGAGATCGAGAACCTCATCGCCTATCAGATCGGCGCGCTTCAGGCGATTGCCGCCATGGAAGGCTACAAGGTGACCCATGTGAAGGCACATGGCGCAATTTCCAACGTCGCCTGCGAGGACGACATGACTGCCCGCGCCATCGCTGCCGGCATCAAGGCTGTCGACCGCAATCTGACCTTCGTGGTGCTGGCGAATTCCAAGCTGGTGACTGCCGGCGAAGCTGCCGGCCTGCCGCTCGCCCATGAAGTGTTCGCCGACCGCGCCTATGAGGACAACGGCAACCTCGTCTCGCGCAAGAAGCCCGGTGCGGTGTTGCATGATCCCGTCATGGTCGCTGACCGCGTGGTGAAGATGGTGCAGGACGGCGCGGTCACGTCAATCACCGGCAAGGTGATCAAGATGAAGATGGACACCGTGTGCATCCACGGCGACACGCCGGGCGCTGTGGAGCTGGGGCGGCATGTGCGCGATGGATTGAAAGCAGCAGGGATTGAGGTCGCGCCATTCAAGACGGCGTGATCTGCACTGTCATTCCGGGACGCGTCTGATGGCTACCTGTCGTTCAACATCCCCTCATGCGGCAGCCCCTCGATTGGGCATTCCTCCACACCCACAGTCTTGCGCGTGATCGCCTCGACATTCTCCCGCGCCTTGTCGGGATTGTTCACCCAGGTCGAATAGAAATCGAACGGACACGCCGCGACGCCCTTGTTGCTTTCGCCGGAATTGATCGTGCCGGTGTAGCCGCGATGCAGCAACTTGAAGAGATGGTTCTCTGATTGTCCGGTGCGTCGCGCATCGCGGATCAGTGATTTCGACAGTGCGGCATATTGGATGCCGTAGTCTTCCTCGCCGCATTCGCCGAGGGTGCGGCCGTCGAAGCCGATGATCGCAGAATGGCCGAAATACGAATAGACGCCGTCGAAGCCTGATGCATTCGCCACAGCAACATAAGTGTTGTTGGCCCACGCCATCGCCTTGGCCATCAGCACCTGCTGGTCCTTTGCCGGGTACATGTAGCCCTGGCAACGCACGATCAGTTCGGCGCCCTTCATGGCGCAGTCGCGCCAGATTTCGGGATAGTTGCCATCGTCGCAAATGATCAGCGATATCTTCAGCCCTTTAGGGCCCTCGGAGACATAGGTACAGTTGCCGGGATACCAGCCTTCGATGGGTACCCACGGCATGATCTTGCGATATTTCTGCACGATCTCGCCCTGATCATTCATCAGGATCAGCGTGTTATAGGGCGCCTTGTGCGGATGCTGCTCGTGCCGCTCGCCGGTGAGCGAGAACACGCCCCAGACCTTGGCCTTGCGGCAGGCTTCCGCGAAAATCTCGGTCTCCTCGCCGGGCACGATCGAGGCGGTTTCGTACATCTCCTTGGAGTCGTACATGATGCCCTGGGTCGAATATTCCGGGAACACCACCAGATCCATGCCGGGCAGACCGGACTTCATGCCGACGATCATGTCGGCGATCTTCTGCGCATTGGCCAGCACCTCGGCCTTCGTGTGAAGCCGCGGCATCTTGTAATTCACGACGGCGACGCCGACCGCGTCCTTGCTGGATGAAATGTCGCCGTGATGCATGATGCAGGACCTCCGTTTGGCGGTGATCCTGTGCTGTGTGCCGGAGACCGACCATACGTGGATTTACGGATAGCCACATATGAAAACGCAAATGCCCGGCTCATCTAGCGAAGCTCGCTTCGCGCTGGCCGGGCATCGCACAACTTGCAGGGCAATGATCGGAAAGGTCTACAACCCCGCGCCCTTGTCAATTGCTGCATTGAACGACCGGTCCACCAGTACGGCGGCATCGAGCTTCTGCTTGATCAGGCCGCTACGCAGATAGAGATCGATGGTCTTCTGCTCGTCGGCGACGACGCCATCATCGACCGGCGCGATCCTGATCTTGGCGCGGGTCAGCCAGTTCAGCGGCACCGATGGCGCCACGTTCATCAGCTTGCCCCAGGTCTGCGCATAGGCGTCCGCGTTCTTCAGCGCCCAGGCGCGGGCTGCGGTGAGGCGGCGGAGATAGTCCTCGAGCTCGGCGTGCTTGTCGCGGATGGCATTCGGCGTCGCCACGACAAAGCTCAGCCCCGATGTCAGGCCCTCGGCATTGAGCAGGACGCGCGACTGGAACAGCACCTCTTCCTGGCTCACATAAGGCTCCCAGGTCGACCACGCATCGACCGAGCCACGGGTATAGGCCACCTTGGCGTCCGACGGCGCGAGGAACACGATCTGCACATCGCTCGCCGTCCAGCCCTTCTGCTCCAGCGCGGCCAGAATCAGCTGATGCCCGATCGAGCCGCGGCCGGTGGCGATCTTCTTGCCCTTGAGATCGTCGAAGGTCTTGATCGTCGAGTCCTTCGGCACCAGCACGGCGAGGCCATCGCCGGTCTGCCGGATCGCGCCGATTGCCTTGACCGGTACATTGGCCGCCGCGGCAAAGGTGAAAGGCGCATCGCCGACCAGCCCGCTATCGAGCGCGCCGGCGCCGAGCGCCTCCAGCAGCGGCGCCGCCGCCGCGAACTCCTTCCATTCGATCTTGTAGGGCACGTCCTTCAGCACGCCGGATGCTTCCATCACGGCGCGCGCATTGCCCTTCTGGTCGCCGACGATCAGCGTCGTCTCGGCGTGAGCAGAAGTGGCAAAAGCCGCGATGATCAGACCGGCGGCGAGAACAAGCCGTTTCATGCTGCGACAACTCCCTTGGCGGCGTCACGCGCCGCAATCAGTTCGCGGGTGCGTGGGATCAGTTCGCGGCCGTAATCGATGGCATCGATCAGGGGATCGAAGCCGCGGATCAGAAAGTGGCTGACGCCGAGATCGTAGTAGTCGGCGAATACTTCGGCGACCTGCTCGGGCGTGCCGACCAGCGCCGTGGTGTTGCTGTTGGCGCCGGTGAGCGCCGCCATCTCGGTCCACAACCGCTTGTCGATGCGGGTGCCCTGCTCGGCCAGCGCCAGCAGACGCTTCGCGCCGGCGGTGGCATGACCATCAGCCGGCTTGCGATAGCCGGTCTTGTCCTGCAGCGCGGTGGCGCGGGCGAGAATGTCATCGGCCTTGGCCCAGGCCTTCTCCTCGGTGTCGGCGATGATCGGCCGCACCGACAGGCTGAAGCGCGGTGCCGGGCGGCCATATTTCGCCGCAGCGGCCCGCACGCGGCCGGTGACATCGCGCACCTGCGCATAGGATTCCCCCCACAGCGCGAACGTATCGGCATGCTTGCCCGACACATCGATGGCCGCATCCGACGCGCCGCCGACGAACACATGGATCGGCACGGTGGGCTTCACCTGCGAGAAGCCGCCTTCGACCTGATAATACTTGCCGGCATAGTCGAATGGCTTCTCGCTCGTCCATTCCTGCTTGATGATGTCGAGCCACTCGCTGGTGCGCGCGTAGCGCTCGTCCTTGTCGTCAAGCGTATTGCCGTCCTGCCGCAGCTCCTTGGCATTGCCGCCGGTGATGACATGCAGCGAGACGCGGCCGTTGTGGAAATTCTCGATAGTCGCGAGCTGGCGCGCCAGCACCGTCGGTGCGGTGAAACCCGGACGCTGCGCGATCATCACCTTCAGCTTCTCGGTGACGCCGAGCGCGTGCTGGGCGACCTGCAGGCCGTCCGGCGTGGTCGAATGGAAGGCGAGCAGCGCGCGGTCGAAGCCGGCAAGTTCATGCGCCCTCGCGACAGTTTCGATATAGCCGGGATCGAGCACCGGACCGGAGCGGACACGGGTTTCGGATGCGTCATTGTTGGTGATGAAGCCGATGAATTCGACGGACATGGTGCTCTCCACTTCCTGCTGTTGTTCAGATGCCGAGCGCGATGCGCCCGGCGAAAATCTTGGTGCTGTCGTCCTGCGGCGTGTGCACACGGCCACACAGCACATCGCGATAGTGACGTTCGAGTGGATTGGCGCGGGTCAAACCGTGATTGCTGGTGAGCGACAGCGCGTCCTCGACAGCAGCCACGGCATTGTTGGTGACGGTAAGTTTCAGGATATTGGCTTCGACCGACGTCAGCGCGATGCCCTCATCGATATCCCGTGCAAACGTATCCAGCAGTCGCGCATTGACCGCGAGCTTCGCCTCGATGCCGCCGACGATCTCCTGTGCCCGCGGCAGCGTCGCCAGCGGCGCGCCCAGGCTCGACGGCGTGCGCGTCCTCAGAAAATCGATCAGCCAATCTCGCGCAGCCCGCGCCACGCCGTCATAGACCGCACCGACCAGCACGGCCTGGATGGTGGACTGCGCGATATCAGGCGGCCCCCATTCGCCCGGGCGTCGCACGTCGATCTCGTTATCCAGCGGGATGACCACATCGTCGAACACAACGTCATGGCTGCCGCTGGCGCGCAGACCGAGATGATCCCAGGTCTCGACGATCTCGGTGCCCGGCAGACCGGCCGGCACGAGGAACAGTCCGACGCGCGTTTCCGCTTCATCGGTCTTCGCCCACACCGTGTACCATTTGAGGATGGGCGCCCCGGTCGAATAGATCTTGCGGCCGGTGATATGCCAACCATCTGCAGCGCGTTTCGCCGTCGTGACAGGCAGTCCGCCCCGCGATGGCGATCCCTGGTCGGGCTCGACGCGCAATGCGTTGATCAGCGCAAGGCCATTCACGGCGTCGCGCGACACGCGTTCCGACAGATGCGCGGGCCAGCGGCCACTCTTCGCGATCACCAGATGATGGATATAATGCATCGCCAGGACGAGGGCGGTCGCGGCGTCGGCCTTGCCGACCGCGCTCACAACGCGCGCAGCCTCGCGCACCCCGGCACCCACGCCGCCCAGCGCCTTTGGCACCGGCAGCGCCAAAAGGCCCGCCTCGGACAGTTCCTGAAAATTCTCGACCGGAAAGCTTGCGGCACGATCGTGCAGCGGTGCGCGCTCGGCAAAGCCCGGCGCAAGTAAATTGACCCTATCGATAATGCTGGGAACCGCGTCCATATCGTACTGCTTTCGGCTTCTCTGACCCTAGAGAATGCCGTTCAGCAGGCGTTACAAGCGGTACCCGGAAATAACGACAGCGGGACTGATGGGCATCAGACCCGCAGGTGAAAATTCTCCCCGACGACCTCAGGCGAGAATTTTATTCGCGCCATTTTGAAGCCCGATTCAGGAATCTGCCGCCACCTGCCGGCTGCCAGCGATATGGCTGGTAAGCCTTTGCGCGACATCACGCCGCAACACATTGAATTCGGGCGATGCCACGTCGCGCGGGCGCGGCAGATCGACCTCGATTTCGCAATCTATCCGGCCCGGCCCCGCCGACATCACGATGACGCGATCCGCCAACATCACGGCCTCCTCAACCGAATGCGTCACGAAGATCACCGTAAGGCCGGTGGTGCGCCAGATCTCGACGAGTTCCTCCTGCAGCTTGCTGCGGGTCAGCGCATCGAGCGCGCCGAACGGCTCGTCCATCAGCAGCACGTCGGTGTCGTTGCTCAGCACCCGCGCGATCGCAACGCGTTGTTTCATGCCGCCGGAGAGCTGGTGCGGATAACGATCGGCGAAGGCCGTCAATCCCACCATGGCCATGAACTTGTCGGTGAGTTCGTCCACGACCTTGCTCGCGACACGGCGATGCTTGGGGCCGAAGCCGATATTGTCGCGCACCGTGAGCCACGGAAACAGCGCGTAATCCTGAAACACCATGCCCCGATCTGGGCCCGGCTTGTCGACCGGAAAGCCGTACATGGTCACGGAGCCCTGAGTCGCTGTCTCGAAGCCGGCGACGATGCGCAGCAAGGTGGACTTGCCGCAACCGGACGCGCCGAGCAGGCAAACGAACTCGCCCTTGCGGATGGTGAGGTTGACACCACCAAGCGCTTCGACCGGGCCGTTGGAAGCCTGATAGATTTTCCTGACGTCGCTGACCTCGAGGATATCAGGCGCAAGTGTGGTTGGTCGATCAAGCATGATGCTGTGGGCTCCAGCGGAGGAAGTAGTTGCTGAGCATCAGCAGGATACGATCCGACACGAAGCCGGTGATGCCGATGATGATCATGCCGGTGATCACAAGATCGGTGCGCGACAGCGTGCGGCCGTCCATGATGACGGCGCCGAGGCCTTCAGGCACGCCGGTCATCTCTCCGACCACGATCAGGATCCAGGCGAAACCTGCGCCGAGACGAAGCCCGTTGAAGATGCTCGGCAACGCTGCCGGTAAGACGACGGAGCGAAACTGCTGCGCGCCGCTGCAGCCGAGCATCTCGGCAGCCTCGAACAGCCTGATATCGACAGAGCGCACGCCGAACACCGTATTGAGCAGGATCGGAAAGAACGCGCCGAGGAATACCAGGAAGATCGCCGCGCGCGGGCCGAGACCAAAGAAGATCATCGACAACGGCAGCCATGCCGTCACCGGGATCGGTCGCAGGAGCGACAGCGTAGGGTCGAGCAACTTGCGCAGCAGCGGCATACGCCCGATCATCAGCCCGAGCGGAATGCCGACCGCCGCCGCACAGGGAAAGCCGCCATAGACGCGCTGCACGCTTTTCCAGAAATGGATCGGCAGGCTGGCGCTGTAGGCGTCGTCATAGATTCCACCGAAAGCGAAATCCCACATCATCACGGCCACGCCATAGGGCGACGGCACCAGTCGCGTGCCGGTCCAGCGCACCATGATGTCCCAGATCACCATCAGGCAGACCGGCACGATTAGCGCGAGCGCGACTGTGCGCGCCCGCTGCAGGCCCTGCCCGCGCTTCCTGGCTGCAAGCACCGGCGGGGTTTCCGCTGCAGGCGCAAGCCTGTTGGACGTATCGTCCATCGTCGTTTGCAAACTCACGATGCGCTCACGTGGCCGCCAGAGCCTTCACGAAGCTCGCATCGATGAAGGTTTTATAGTCCGGCAACTGCCGGATCTGCTTCTTGGACAGCATCTGGCCGCCGTAATATTCCGCCTGCTTCATGAACTGGTCGTCGATATTCCAGGTCAGCTCCACATTCGGCGCGGCCTTCTCGATCGACGGCTTCTGCTGGCCGAGCTTCTGCATGGCGATGGCGATAAAGGCTTCGCGGTCCTTCATGGCATATTCGCTGGCCAGGCGGTGGGTCCTGAGCAGCGCCTTGATGAGTTCGGGGTCTTTCTCGATCAGTTCGCGGCGCGTGGCCAGCACCATGTTCAGCGAACCGGTCGGCGTGGTGTAGGGATATTCAACGATCTGGCCGACGCCATTGGCGAGGCTGATGCCAGGTCCGGGCTCGGCACCCACATAGGCGTCGATGTCGCCGCGGGCGAGCGCCGGCGCCATGTCGCTGAATGACAGACGCACGGACTCGACGTCCTTTACCGTCATGCCTTCGGCGGAGAGACGATCGAGGATCACGACTTCCTGGGTCGAGCCCGGCAGGATGGCGACTTTCTTGCCCTTCAGGTCCTTGATCGTATTGATCCCGGAATCCTTCTTGGCCACCACGGCCATGCCGCGATTGCAGGCAGATGCGATGACGACGACCGGCTCACCATTGGCGCCGCCGAGCGTCGCTGCGGCGAAGCCAAAGATGCCGAAATCGACCGTGCCGGTCACGACGGCATTCTTGCCGTCCGTCGGGGTCTCGAACGGGATCACCTCGAACTTGACGCCTTCCGGCGCGAATTTCTCATAGAAATACGGTGTAACGCCGTGAATGAGCTTCAGCGTTCCAATCTTGACCACGCGGTCGGCAGCGAAAGCCTTGATGCTGGTCGTGGACAGCGCCGCGGCAATGGCCGTCAGGCGGATGAAATCGCGTCGGTTGGTGCTGTACATGTCATTCCCTTGGGCTGAACCGCGTGTCAGCCCAAAAGGAATGCAATAACCGTGCCTAGTATACAGCCATCGGTGGAGCGCGCCCCCGCCCGCAACGGTTCATATTCAGAAGGGGCTCACCATGTCGCATCGAGTCCCAGCAGCCCCAGGATCTGTCGTCGCAGCTCGGCGAGATGCGGATCGCCGCGATGGCGCGGATAGGGTCTGTCGACCGTGATATCCGCCGTCACCCGTGCCGGACGATCGCTGAACACGATGACACGATTGGCGAGAAACAGCGCCTCCTCTACGTCATGCGTCACCAGCAGCGCCGTGAAGCCGTTACGTTGCCAGAGCGAAACCAGTTCGGCCTGCATGGTGATGCGTGTCAGCGAATCCAGTTTGCCGAGCGGCTCATCGAGCACAAGGATGCGCGGATCGTTCACCAGCGCCCGCGCCAGCGCCACGCGCTGCGCCATGCCGCCCGAGAGTTGATGCGGATAGGCTTTCTTGAATGCGCCGAGGCCGATGAGATCGATCGCCGCATCGACGCGGTGACGCTGCGTCTTCAGTACGCCCTGCGCTTCCAGCCCAAGCGCGACATTGTCCCACACCGTTCGCCACGGAAACAGCGTCGGATCCTGAAAAACGACAACGCGGGACGGATACGGCCCGGTGATGACCACGCCATCCTCTTCCAGCGTTCCCGCACGCGGCGGCTCAAGACCGGCGACCAGACGCAGCAATGTGGACTTGCCGCAGCCGGAGGGACCGAGCAGCGCCACAAACTCGCCCGGTGCAACACTGATGCTGACATCGTCGAGCACCGGCAGCACGCTGCCATCGATATCGAAGGCATGGCTGACGCTCTTGATGTCGAGCGACGCGCCGGTCGCTGCGGGCTGAAACGGTTTGGCCAGCGCTACCATTTGACGACTCCCTTCTGCCAGACCAGCAGGCGGTCGCGCACCTTGAACAGCAGCGTGATCGCGCCGGAGCACAGCAGCGACATCACGATCAGCGCCGCAT
>NZ_JBGMOE010000156.1:0-54370 GCF_041424195.1 Tardiphaga sp.
GTCATGACGACTGAGAGCGTTACGCAAGATCGTAGGATGGGCAGAGAGCAGGCGCGAAACCCATCAACTGCAGACGAAGAAAGCGATGGATTTCGCGGAGTTTATCATCACGCGCGCTTTGCGCGACCCGCTGGTTCACCCCAACAAGTTGCGCGGGGTGTTATCCGCGATAGTCCCGCACCCGCTTCACCATCTGCTCCACATGGGCGATTGGCGTTTCCGGCTGGATGCCGTGGCCGAGATTGAAGATGAAGCGGCCTGCAGCATAGTTCGCCAATACGTCATCGACAGCGCGGTCGAGTGCCGCGCCGCCGGCGATCAACACCAGCGGATCGAGATTGCCCTGCACGGCGACGTGGCTCTGTACACGTTCACGAATGAACGATGGCTCTGCGGCCCAGTCGATGCTCACGGCATCGACACCGGTGGCGCCGACATAGCTTGGCAGCAGCGCGCCCGCGCCGCGGGGGAAGCCGATGATCTTCGCATCCGGCACCTTGGCGCGCACGCCGGCGATGATGCGTTTGGTCGGCTCGACCGACCAGCGCTGGAATTCGGCAGCGGGCAGCACGCCGGCCCAGGTATCGAAAATCTGCAGCACATCGGCGCCGGCCTCGAGCTGATGGAGCAGATAGGTGATCGAGTTCTCGACGATGGTGTCGATGATTTTTGCGAAGGCTTCGGGATGCCGATAGGCCATCATCCGCGCCGGCGCCTGATCCGGCGTGCCGCGGCCGGCGACCATGTAAGTTGCGACCGTCCACGGCGCACCACAGAAGCCGATCAGCGTAATCTTCGGATCAAGTTCGGCACGCACGCGGCGCAGCGCCTCGAACACCGGTTCGAGCTTGCTGAAATCCGCTTCGGGCGAGAGTGTCGCGACCTTTTCCGGCGTATCCAGCGGATCGAGCCGCGGACCTTCGCCGACCTCGAAACGCACGGAGCGGCCGAGCGCATAGGGAATCACCAGGATGTCCGAGAAGATGATCGCGGCATCGAAGCCGAAGCGCCGGATCGGCTGCAGCGTCACTTCGGTGGCGAAGTCCGGGTTGAAGCACAGGTCGAGGAAGCCGCCGGCCTGTGCGCGGACCTCGCGATATTCAGGCAGGTAACGCCCGGCCTGTCGCATCATCCAGAGCGGCGGCACCGCCTGGCGCTGGCCGGCGAGGACATCGAGGAAGGGCTTGCGGGGCGTGGACTGGGTCAAATGCTTGGGTTCCGGAAGGTGACGCCGAAAGGCATGATTTTGCCGCCTCTGATACACCGCCGCTGCGCTCTTGGCGAGGCGCGGCAATCTCGCAAAAGCGGGCGATTCGCCTCACGTTTTTGACGCATCTCAAGGTGCCATCGCGCTGCAAGCGGCATATAGACTGTACGAACATCATGAGCGAAAAGACCATGAACATCATGACCCCGATCGTCAGTCCCGAAATCGAGCAGAACCGCACCCGCACCAAGGTCTGGTTCGAATCCCTCCGCGACCGCATCTGCGCCGAGATCGAGGCGCTGGAGCGCGAGGCGCCGCAGGCGCTGTTCCCGGGCGCGCCCGCCACCTTCACCTACAGGCCGTGGACCCGTGCGACGGGCACCGGTGGCGGCGTCGGTGGCTTCCTCTCGGGCGGTCGCCTGTTCGAGAAGATCGGCATCCACACCTCAAGCGCGAATGGCAAGCTGTCGCCGGAGATGGCGCGGCAAATGCCCGGCGGCGGATCGCAGCTCGATTACGTCTCCAGCAGCATCAGCCTGATCATGCATCCACGCAGCCCGCGCGTGCCGACCGTGCACATGAACACGCGCTTCTTGTCGACGGCCGTCGGCTGGTTCGGCGGCGGCGCGGATCTGACGCCGATGCTGCCCGAGCAGCGCAAGGTTGATGCGCCGGATACGATCACGTTTCACGACGCGATGCGCAGCGCCTGCGATGCGCATGACCCCGCTTACTACAAGAAGTTCAAGGCCTGGGCCGACGACTACTTCTTCCTGCCACATCGCGGCGTGGCGCGCGGCGTCGGCGGCATTTTCTACGACCAGCTCAATACCGGCGACTTCGAGAAGGACTTCGCCTTCACGCGTGATGTCGGCTCGGCCTTCCTCGATGTCTATCCGCGCATCGTGCGTGCACGGATGCAGGAAGCGTGGACCGAGGAAGAGCGCGCACAGCAGCTCGAAACGCGCGGGCTCTATGTCGAGTTCAATCTCCTATACGACAAGGGCACGATGTTCGGCCTGCAGACCGGCGGCAACGTCGAGAACATTCTGAGCTCGATGCCGCCGCTGGTCAGCTGGAAGTGATTTCCCTCTCCCCGCTTGCGGGGAGAGGCTAAGTAAAAAAGCTCACGCCACCTGCTCCGCTTCGAGCGCGGCCTGCACGGCCCAGGACAGATCGGTGTTGAGCTGGAACGCCACCGAGCCTTCATCGATGATCGCCTGCGGATTTGTCGCGCGCTTGCCGGCTTCATCGAGCGCGTTGCGATAGTCCGATTTCAGCACGGCCAGATCGGCATAGGCCGGGAAGTCGTAGAACGACAATTCCTCGGGCGCGAGGCCGGGTTTCTTGGCGAGAAGGCGCTTGAGAATCTGGCCGCCCGAGAGGTCGCCGAGATAGCGCGTATAGGCATGGGCGATCAGCAATTCGCCGTCGCCCTTGGCGGCATCCTCGATCCGCTTGGCATAGGCTTCGCCGGCAGGCAACATCGGCACGTCAGAGAAGTCGCCATCGCACAGCACATTGAGATCGGCCTGCATGGCCGATGTGCGATCGAGCCGATACTGGGCGAGTGCGGCGAGCACAGGCGTGTCGCGATGGCTCTCAAGTCCCGCTTCCAGCGCCTGATAGGCGGTCAGCAGATTCCGCTGCAGCAGGACATAGCCCTTGCGGCTGACGTCGCCGCGCAACATGTCCTTGATGATGCCGGAGCGCTCGGCTTCGGTGTGAAGCACCTTGGTGCCGAGATAGAGGGCGGTCACGACGCTGACGGGCGCAGTGCTATCTGCCGAGGCAGCAGGCATTGAATTCTCCGATGACTGATGAAGGGATGTGTTGGCGCTCGGGCTGATGTCATCATATCACCCTCGCCGGATGCCACAAGGCGAGGCCTGGCCTGTCGCTACAGCATCGCCTGGCTGCGGGACTTGCGGCGGACCGGCGCAGATTTTCCGGTTTCCGTCGCAGGCAGGAACTGCGCGCCCTGTGCGGCGAGGAATGCGCGCATTGCCTGCGCCGGCGGCAGCAACACCTTGTCCTTGCGGTTGAGCACGAACCATTGCCGGATGATCGGCAGGCCGGTGACATCCAGCATCACCAGTCGCTGTTGCTCCAGTTCGGTGGCCACCGTATGCGCGGAGATGAAGGCGATGCCGAGTCCGGCCATCACGGCCTGTTTGATGGTCTCGTTGCTGTCCATCTCCATGCCGATCGTAGCGCGCAGATCTGCGCTCTCGAACAGTTGCTCCATCAATCCGCGCGTGCCCGAGCCGGGTTCGCGCGTCAGGAACGTCTCGCTTGCGAGATCGCTCATGGAGAGGCGCGCCCTGCCTGCGAGGCGATGGTCGCTCGGCGCGATGATCACATGCGGATGATCGCCGATCAGGTTCACATCCATGTCGATCCCGGCCGGTGGCCGGCCCATGATTGCGATATCGAGATCGTAGCTGCGCAGACCTGCGATGGTCTCCTCGCGATTGCCCACCGTCAGCAAGATTTCGATCTTGGGATGGAGCTTCGCGAAGGCCGAGATCGTGAAGGGCACGAAGTATTTCGCGGTACTGACGGCGCCGATGGAGATGCGCCCACCGGTCTTGCCGGCCATCATGTCCAGCGAGGTCGCGCAGGCCGCCATCGCCGCCTCGATCCGTTCCGACAGCGCGAGCACCTCGCGGCCGGCATCGGTCAGGACCATCCCGTCGCCGGTGCGCTGGGTCAGCGGCAGGCCGGCGAGGCCCTGCAGGTTGCGCAGTTGCAAGGTGACAGCCGGTTGCGTCAGGCGCAGCTTCAAAGCTGCCGCCGTGATGCTGCCGCTGGCGGCCACCGCGGCCAGTGCACGCAGCTGGCGGATCGAGATGTCGCGGAACCGCTTCGTCATATAAGAAAAACTTTCCCCATCTCTCCTTTACAAAAATTCCTTTATTTGGCCCCGGAGGTCAATATCTGTGGGCAAAATGCGCCGTTTCTGCCATTCCCGGGCACTCCGGACGCGGCCATGTGCCAGAAGGAGCCCGGTATTTTTGGAGAGATTGCGATGACCGACCACATGCCCCTGTCCCGATACACGGCTGACTATGCCGGACAGGACCCGCTGCGGCTGGCTGTTGCTGCTGCGGTCGATGCCTTCGCCAAGGCGTCCATCGAAATCTCCGAGCTGATCGGCTGCGGCGCTCTGGCCGGGATCACCGGAGAGGCGCAGGGCGCACAGAATGCCGACGGCGATGTGCAGAAGGATCTTGATGTGCGCGCCGACGAGATCGTTCGCGCTGCATTGAAGCCGGTGTCCTGGTCCGCGCTGGCCTCCGAGGAAGCCGAGACCGCCGATATCCGTGACAGCGGCGGCTTGCTCGACATTGCCTATGACCCGCTGGACGGCTCGTCGAATATCGAAACCAATATGACGGTCGGTACGATCTTCTCGATCATGCCGACGTCGAAGGGCGCTGTGCCGTTCACACAGAAAGGCAGCGCACAGATCGCCGCCGGATTCGTGGTCTATGGTCCGCAGACCTCGCTGGTGCTCACGCTCGGCAACGGCGTCGACATCTTCACGCTCGATCGCGCCGTGGGGAGCTACAAGCGCATTCGGGCGCGTGTGCAAATCCCGGCCGAGTGTTCGGAATATGCGATCAACGCGTCCAACCATCGCCACTGGGAAGCGCCGGTGCGTGACTTCGTTGAGGAATGCCTCGCAGGTGCCGATGGCCCGCGTGGCAAGAATTTCAACATGCGCTGGATCGCAGCCTTGGTCGCCGAGGCCTATCGCATCCTGATCCGCGGCGGCGTGTTTCTCTATCCCTCCGATGCGCGCAAGGGCTATGCCGATGGCCGGCTGCGTCTCGTTTATGAAGCGCATCCCATGGCCTTCATCGTCGAACAGGCCGGCGGCGGCGCGACCACGGGTCGTGCCCGCATTCTCGACATCGCGCCGACGGCGATCCATCAGCGCGTGCCGTTGATCATGGGCTCGATCAGCAAGGTGAAGCGCATCGAGACCATGCATCTCGATACGAGCGCGGGACAGGCGCAAGCTGCCGCCGAGTAGCGAATGTGCGCACGACACATCCTGTTTTGACGGCTTCAAAACATGACAGGCTTGAGGGCTTCTAAGACAAGTCGGCCTGAAACCGGTTGAGCATGGCGTGACCGCGGCCTAGACAATCGCAGGGGTCGCAAAGGATACGCGCATGCTTCCGCAGCAGGTCAAGGTCTCCGATATCACCGACGAGAATTCGGCGCAGACCTATCTCAACCAGGCCATCATGACGACGTTCTGCCGCGTGCTCGACAGTTCGCGTTTGTCTCCCGATGTGGTGATGCGTCTTCTGGCAACCGCGATCGGCGCGACCTATCGCGAAGTCGCCGCGGCCCATCAGGACGGCGGGTGTCCTTGCGGATGGCGCCCGGTACCGCATGCCGATATCGAGGCTCTGCGGTCGTCGCTGGAAGACGCTGCTGCGCCGAAGATTGCCGACGATCTGCGCAGTATGGTGATCGCCGGACGGGCGTAGCCGTCAGTCGATCTGCCATGAAATAAGGCTGTATTTGCGCGAAATGGGCCACTGCGGATCACCGCAGATGGCAATTTTGCGTCTGTTCCGCTCTCCCGACCACGTGATCGGGCCAGCGCGATCAGCATATGGCAATTCCTTTAGACCTAAACTACCTTGGCCCGATCCTTGAATGTCGAGGAGATCGCGATCGGTGCAAAGTGACCTCATGACATCTTCATCCGCTGCAGTTCTCGACCACACCCCCGACAATTCGACCGTCTGGCGCGAAGTCGCACGTGCGATCGCCGATATCGGCGCCAAGCGCTGTTTCGGTCTCGTCGGCGGCGCAAATTTCAAGGTGACGCTCGGCCTCACCGAATTCGGTCTCGACTTTATTGCTGCGCGCCATGAAGGCGGCGCGGTGAGCATGGCCGATGTCGCAGCGCGGCTGACGCGCGATCTGACGATTGTCAGCGTAACGGCGGGGCCGGGGCTGACGAATGCGATCACCGGCATCGGCGAAGCCGCCAAGAGCGACACGCCATTGCTTGTTCTCGCAGGCGATGTGGTGCTTGGCGACAAGCAGTCGGCATTTGCCTTCAATCAATCCGAACTCGTTCACGCGGTCGGCGGCGAATGGCATCAGATCGCCGATGCACAGTGCGCCTACGCGGACACCTGGAAAGCAGCCTCGATCGCTCTGCGTGAGCGCAAGCCCGTCGTGCTCAGCCTGCCGATCAATGTGCAGGAGATGCAGGTGGCGGCGACGATGGGCAAGAAGCATCCGCCGATCACGCCGCGGATCGCGGTCAACCCTGCGAAGCTGGACGAACTCGTTGCGGCGATCCGGACCTCGAAACGGCCGCTGATCCTGGCGGGGCATGGTGCTGTCGTGGCCGATGCACAGCCGCTGCTGGTGCAACTGGCCGACAGGCTCGGTGCGCTGCTGGCGACGTCGTTGCAGGCGCACGGGATGTTTTCCGGCCATCCATGGAATCTCGGCGTTGCCGGCGGCTTTTCATCGAAGGCCACGGCTGAGTTGATCGCGCAGAGCGACATGATCCTCGCTTTCGGCATGTCGCTGAACATGTGGACCACGAAAAAGGGCAAACTGATTTCCGACTATGCCCAGCTCGTGCAGATCGATGTCGAGAAAGGCCGCATCGGGGTGCATCGTCCGGTCGATCTTGAACTCGAGGGCGATGCATCGGCTGTGGCGACGGCCGTGCTACAGGCGCTCGACAAGGCGCCGCCAAGCGAGGCCGGCTGGCGCACGCCAGAGGTTGCTGCAGTGATGACCGCGCGAGGCAATCACAATCTGGCCTATGATGACACCAGCACTGCCGAGCACATCGATCCGCGCACGCTGAGCAAGGCGATGGACGATATCCTACCCAGAGATCGCACCGTCGTTGTCGACGGTGGACATTTCGTCGGCTGGGTGACGCGCTATATTTCCGCGCCCGATCATCGGGGCTGGTGCATTCCCATCGCGTTCCAGTCCATCGGCCTCGGTCTTGCTGGCGCGATCGGCGCGGCAGTGACGCAGCCGGAGCGGCTGACCGTGTTGGCCGTCGGCGATGGCGGTTTCCTGATGTCGATTGCGGAACTTGAAACGGCCGTGCGGCTGAAGAAGCGCATGTGCATCTTCATCTATAACGACAGCGCCTATAGCGCCGAGGTGCATCACTTCGGCCCCGAGGGCTACAATGCCGGCATGGCGCAATTCCCGGTGACCGACTTTGCGGCCATAGCGCGTGGATATGGCGCCGATGGCGTCGTGGTGCGGACGCTCGCTGATCTCGACGCGGTGAAGGTTTGGGTCGCCGATGGCGCGCAGGGTGTGTTCATTGTCGATGGCCGGATCAATCCGAAGCTGATTGCGGACTGGTATAGCGAGATGTTTAGCGGCGCGAATTTGTAACGTAGTCGTCTTCCCTCTCCCACAACGGGAGAGGGAAGATTGAGATCAGACCGCCACGCTTTCGCGTCTTGCCGTCTCAACATTGGCCAACCACTCCTTCGCAATCGTCAGATCCGCCTGTGACAACTGATGGCCTACCGGCAACGTGCGGTGCTGCACATCGGCACCGGCTTTGGTCAGCATCACGGCCAGCCGCTGCGAATTGCTCGGCGGGATGATCGGATCGGACTGGCCCGACACGATCAGTACCGGCTTGCCAGCGAGATCTGCCGCCGGTGGTTCACGTAGAGGGACCATCGCGCGCAGCAATATCCCGCCGGCCAGCGCCTCGGGCCGCAGCAGCATCATTGCCGCGGCGATGTTGGCGCCGTTGGAATAGCCGAGCGCGATGGGCGCCGCGATGCCGTAGCGCTTGCGGGCTTCGATCACGAAGTCCGCGAGCTCATTGGCGCGTCTGATCACATCGTCCTCGTCGAACACGCCTTCGGCGAGCCGGCGGAAGAAGCGCGGCATGCCGTGCTCCAGCACCTGACCGCGCGGCGACAGCAGTGCTGCCCCTGGCGCAATGGCTTCGCCGAGCGGCAGCAGATCGCTTTCGTCCCCACCGGTGCCATGCAGCAGCAGGAGCGGCGCTGCCTCGCGCCGGTTGCCCGGCACGAAGCGATGGATGTGGGACAGGTCGTTACTCATGACGTCACCTTGTTAGTTTCGAGAACGGGCAGCACCCGTTCGATCTCGCCGCGATGCTTCTCGAGGAACGCAGGCAGTTTCAGATGCTCGCCGAGGGATTCGACGGGCTCATCCACGGCGAAGCCGGGGATGTCGGTGGCGATTTCGAACAGCACGCCGCCGGGTTCGCGGAAATAGACCGACCGGAAGTAGTTGCGGTCCTTCTGTTCCGTCGGCTGCTGGCCATGGGTCTTCACCAGTTTGTTGGCCATCACCTGCTGATCGGCATCATCGACGGCGCGGAAGGCGACGTGATGCACCGAACCGCGGCCCTGACGGCCCGGCAGGAAACCGCCGGCCTCGTAGATATCGACGATGCCGCCTTCGACACTGTCGGCGCTCAGGCGAATGATCGAGCCTTCGCGGGCGGTTTCCTTGAAGCCGAACACATCGGTGAGGATGGCGCTGGTCTTCTCGGCCTTCTCGAGCAGCAGCGTCACGCCGTGGAAGCCGCGGATCGCGTGCTCCGCCGGGACGTCGCCATTGCTCCAGCCGGGCTCGTCCTCCGCGCCGCTGATACCGACCAGTGCGAGGCTCATGCCGTCCGGATCGGTGAAGGGCAGCACCGCTTCGCCGAAGCGCTTTTCGAGCGCCTCATGGGCAATGCCCTTCTCGATGAAGCGATGCGTCCAGTAGCCGAGCGAGCGGGCCGGGACCCGGAACGAGGTCTGCTGGGTCTGACCCACGCCGCCGCGGCCGGGGGCGGCATGCTCCCACGGGAAGAAGGTCAGAATGGTGCCCGGCTTGCCGGTCTCATCGCCGTAATAGAAGTGGTAGGTGCCCGGATCGTCGAAATTGACGGTCTTCTTGACGAAGCGCATGCCCAGCGCGCGGGTGTAGAAGTCGAAGTTCCGCAAGGCGTTACCGGCGATTGCGGTCACATGGTGGATGCCTGACATGGTCTGTCTCCTGGTTGGGAAGGCGTCTCGTCTTCCGTTGCCGGGATAATTGGGCGATCCCACATCAAAGACAATCTGGCCATTTGTGACATTACTGTCTATGTTTTGAGGACAGTCAGGACGATCCCATGGACAAGCTCAACAGCCTGCGCGCCTTCGTCAAAGTGGTCGAACTCGGCTCCTTCTCGGAAGCCGGGCGGCAATTGCGGCTGTCGCGCTCGGTGATCTCGAAATATGTCGGCGAGCTCGAACAGGACCTCGGCGTTCAATTGCTCAACCGCACGACGCGTCACGCCAGCGCCACCGAGAATGGGCAAGCCTATTTCGAGCGGGCGCTGAGTATTCTCGCCGATCTCGATGCCGCCGATCAGGCGGTGGCGCAGGCGCAATCGACGCCGCGCGGACTGCTGCGCGTCAATGCGCCGATGTCGTTCGGCACGCTGCAGCTCGGCCCGGCCATCGCCGATTTCATGGCGCAGTGTCCGGAGCTGCAGATCCAGCTCGTGCTGTCGGACGACCAGGTCGATCCGATGCAGGGCGGCTTCGATGTGACCTTGCGCATCGCCGATCTGGAATCCTCCAGCCTCATCGCGCGAAAAATCGTCGCCATTGATCGCGTGGTCTGCGCGTCACCGGACTATCTCAAGCAGCACGGCACGCCGAAACTGCCGGAAGATCTGCGCAGCCACGCGCTGCTGACCTACGGTTTCCTGCTCACCGGCAATCAGTGGAAGCTGACCGGCAAGAATGGCGACGATCACTGGATCCAGCCGAGCTGGACGCTATGCGTCAACAATGCCGAGGTGCTGCGCGATGCTGCCATCAAGGGCAGGGGCGTCGCGCTGCTGCCGACGTTCATTGCCGGCGATGCATTGCGTGCGGGCTCTCTGCGCAGCATGCTCAATGCCTATAAGGCACCGCCGCTGACGCTCTATGCGATCTATCCGCCGACGCGGCACCTTGCCGTGAAAGTGCGGCTGTTCATCGATTTCCTGGTGGCACGCTTCAGCGGCGTGCCGGAGTGGGACAAGAAGCTCTAGCGCCAGATCGCGCGCATCCGGGAATTGATGTCCATGCGGACACCCTGCGCGGCCGCACGCGTCGGGTCGGCGGCGGGTGCCTGCGGCCAGGTGGTGCGTTCGAACAGATGGAGCAATGCTTCGGGAATGAAGCGCGTGCGCGACGCATAGACGTGGCGATCACCCTGCGCGTGCTGGCCGTGGGTAAAGAAACGCTGCGGCACCATCAAATGCAGATCATCCTTGGCGCGCGTCATTGCCACATACAGAAGCCGGCGCTCTTCCTCGATCTCGGCGGATGTCCCGGTGCCCAGATCCGACGGCATGCAGCCATCGACCACATTCAGCACATAGACCGATTTCCATTCCTGTCCCTTGGCGGAATGAATGGTCGAGAGGATCAGATAGTCCTCGTCGAGCAGCGGCACGCCGGATTGATCGCTGGTTGCATCCGGTGGATCGAGCGTGAGTTCGGTGAGAAAACGCTCGCGCGACGGATAGCCCGAGGCGATCGCCTCGAGCTGGATCAGATCTGCGCGGCGCGTCAGCGAATCCTCGTGAATGCGATCGAGATGCGGCTCATACCAGCGTCGCGCCAATTCCAGCTCGGCGGGCCAGTCCGCGCGGCGTGACTTGATCTCGCTGATGACGTCGACAAAGCCGCGCCAGTCGGTGGCCGCGCGCGGCGGCGCCGGTGCATGCGTCAGCGCGTCAATCGGATCGGGGGCCGCGATCATGTGATCCAGCGCGCGCTGTGCGGATGCCGGGCCGACGCCGGGCAGCAATTGCATCAGGCGGAAACCGGCGACGCGGTCGCGCGGATTCTCGACGAAACGCAGCAGTGCCAACATGTCCTTCACATGCGCGGCATCAAGAAACTTCAACCCGCCGAATTTGACGAACGGAATGTTTCGCCGTGTCAGTTCGACCTCAAGCGAGCCGCTATGTGACGAGGTGCGGAACAGCACTGCCTGTTCCTTGAGCTTCATGCCGCCTTCGCGATTGTCGAGCACGCGCGCGACGATGGCGCGGGCCTGATCGGTCTCGTCCCGAATGGTGACGAGTTGCGGCTTGGCGGAGGAGGCGCGGTCGGTCCAGAGATTCTTGGTGAAGCGTTCGCGCGCGAGATCGATCACGCCATTGGCCGCCGCCAGGATCGGCTGCGTTGAGCGATAGTTGCGGTCGAGCGTGATAATCTGTGCCGGCGGGCTGAACTGCCTGGGAAAATCGAGAATATTGCGCACGGTGGCGGCGCGAAACGAATAGATCGATTGCGCGTCATCGCCGACAACGGTGAGGCCCGCCCCGTCGGGCTTTAACGCCAGCAGGATCGCCGACTGCAGCCGGTTTGTGTCCTGATATTCGTCGACCAGCACGTGATCGAAGCGGCCGCCGATATCGCTCGCAAGCAAAGGTTCGCTGGCCATCTGCGCCCAGTACAAAAGCAGGTCGTCGTAATCGAGCACGTTCTGCTTCTGCTTGGCCTCGACATAGCCGGCGAACAGTTCGCGCAGCTCGGCCGACCAGGCCGCGCACCACGGATAGGACGCGCCGAGCACCTGATCGAGTTCGGTCTCGGAATTCACACAGCGGGAATAGATCGCAAGGCATGTGCCTTTGGTCGGGAACCGTGTCTCGGTCTTGGAGAAGCCGAGTTCGTGCCGAACCAGATTCATCAGGTCGGCGGAATCCTCGCGGTCGTGAATGGTGAAAGCGGGATCGAGTCCAATCTGTTCGGCATAGTCGCGCAACAGCCGCGCGCCGATGCCGTGAAAGGTGCCGGCCCATACCAGCGCGTCGGTCATGACGCCGGCATTGTCGCCCATCACCTTGCGCGCAATGCGTTCGACGCGGCGGCTCATTTCGCTGGCGGCGCGGCGCGAGAATGTCATCAGCAGGATGCGACGCGGATCGGCGCCATTGACGATCAGATGCGCGACGCGATGCGCCAGCGTATTGGTCTTGCCGGAACCGGCGCCGGCGATGACCAGCAATGGCGGCGCGGATGGTGCGTTATCGTCGCCAGGCCGCAACACGCCATGCTCCACGGCGCGGCGCTGTTCCGGATTCAGGGCGTCGAGATAGGAGGTTTGGGCGAGCACGAGATGTATCCGAGGTGACGAATCACGCTCGCTGATTCCCGCTTTGTTCGCAATGGAAGAGCGGCACGCCGAAGCGCGCCGCTGGAGGAATTATGCCGCCCGCACTTCGCGCAGGAACATATCGACCTGCGTGCGCAGGTCTTCGCCATTGCGCGAGAGGTCCCCGGCCGATTCCACCACGCGCGATGCGGCGAGGCCGGTCTCGCGGGCGGCGTCATTGACGCCGGCGATGTTCTGCGAAACCTCGCCGGTGCCGCGGGCGGCTTCTGCGACGTTGCGTGCGATTTCGAGCGTGGCTGCGCCCTGTTCCTCGACGGCGGCGGCGATGGTGCTGGCGATCTCGCTGACGCGGCCGATGGTCGAGGTGATGCTCTGGATCGAATCCACCGAGAGCTTCGTTGCGCTCTGGATCGCGCCGACCTGTGCCGAGATTTCATCCGTGGCCTTCGACGTCTGGGTGGCCAGCGCCTTTACTTCGGATGCGACGACCGCAAAGCCGCGGCCGGCTTCACCGGCACGGGCGGCTTCGATGGTGGCGTTGAGTGCGAGCAGGTTGGTCTGCGCCGCGATCTCGCTGATCAGCTTGACCACGTCGCCGATCTTCTGCGCGGCCTCGGCGAGGCTGTGCACTTCGCCATTGGTGATATTGGCCTGCGATACTGCATCGCCGGCCACGCGCGCGGACTCGTTGACCTGCTGTGCGATCTCGTTGATCGAGGCATTGAGCTCCTCGATGGCGGCAGCAACAGCCTGAGCGCTCTGCGTGGCTTCTTCGGAGGCTGCCGCAACGGCGGCGGTCTGCCGGGTGGATTCCTCGGCGGTCGCGGCCATCGACTGCGCGGTGTTGCGGAGTTCGCCGGCCGCCGAGCCGACGGCATTGACCACGGTGCCGACGCCGCTCTCGAAGCGCGAAGCCAGCGCGTTCATGGTGTCACGGCGATCGTGCTGGGCCCGCTCGCGCTGTTCTTCCTGCGCGGCGCGCAACTGCTCCGTCTCGATCAGGCCGGTCTTGAAGATCTCAACGGCGCCCGCCATCGAGCCGATCTCGTCCTTGCGGCCTACACCCGGCACTGCGATCGTGTGATTACCGCCCGCAATGGTGCGCATCGCAGTTTCGAGTGCGCGGATCGGCTTCGCCATCGAGCGGCCCATGAAGGTTGCGATGGTGCCGGCGAGCAGCAGCACGCAAGCAGAAATAATAGCCAGCCAATTCAGCGATGATCGCATCAGGCTATGGTATCCGCTGGTATCGCGGGTGATCTCGAAGACGGCGATGTTATCGCCCGAGAAGCTCTTGATGGCGCCGAAGGTTGTGGCAACGGGCTTGTTGTCGAGTTCGCCATATTGGGTCACGATCTCGCCGGCGAGCGCGCGACGCAGCGTCTCGACACCCGGAGCAGCCGATTTCAACGTGGAAGCCAGTGTCTTGCCGGCCTGGCCGTCGATCTGGTGGATGCCGACGTCAACACCGAAGCGCGACTTCATGGTTTCGACGAAGGTCTTGCCGAAGGGGGCGCCGACATCGATGGTGCCGAGAATGGTGTCGCCATCCATCGCTGGTGCTACGCCGAAGACGTTGAGCGCATCACGGCCGGGCTCGATGCCGCCGACGGCCTTCTTGCTGGTCATCGCCTGCACCACCATCTTGCGGCGCTCGGAAACGTTGTCGCCGAACGTGCCGGGATTATGAATGCGGGCGAAGCTGATCGCCGGAGGTGTTTGAATCGTGATCAGTTCAAGGCCGCGCGGCTTGATGCGCTGATGAGCCTCCTTCAGATGCGTGAGCGCATTGGCGCGATCCTGCGTCTTGATGGCGTCCTTGATCGGCTGCGACGACGCGATCGACTCGGCGACCGCGAGCAATGTCCGCGTCTCTGCGTTCAGCGCCGCGGTGAGGTTGGCGTAGTCGTCATGCGCTTCGCGATTGAGGGCGGTATCGATGATCGCCTGCTGCTGCCACATGCTGAAGGCCGCAAGCGCGCCGCACGATCCGGCAGCAACGAGCGTGATGGCCACAATCATACGTGCTGAAATAGAATTTAGTGCTTGCATCGATATGCCCCTTGGACCGCGGCAAGCAATTTTGCTGCGGTACTCATATTTCCCACTCAAAAAATAGGGAGGCCGAATGAAGGAGCTCTTAATTACCTTTGGATTGCAGGTATTATGGTATCATAATCCCTTTATGCCGCGGCACATCGAGACATCGGCAATGCCAATGCTGGTCGCGATTGATTTTGTGACCATTCTAGTGGAGCCGGGATGAGCCATTTCCCTGCATCAGGCATCGATCCACATGCGACAGCAGAACCGCTGATTTGAAAGGCTTGTGCAGGCTGGAGACGGCGCCGCGCCGGATGGACATTGCGGGAAAATCGGGCGCAGGCGCGGCGGCGGATGACACCGTGTGAGATGAAATAACGATGATCGGAACTTCCGGCCGGCATAGATGCGCGAGCTTCATGGTCTCCAGCCCGTCCATCTCCGGCATGACAACATCGATGATGAACAGATCGAAGTCCATATGGCGGACGATATGGAGCGCGCGCGGGCCGGTGCTCGCGCAGGTGACGCTGTGGCCTTCGCGCTCAAGCATCAATTTGGTGACGATCTGAACGGCCTTGTCATCGTCGACGATCAGGATGCTTGCCATCTGCCGGTCTTCCGAATGCCGTCGCGTCAAGGCGCTCTATGGTCTTGTCACGCGCGCATTGTTGCACGTTACGAATGCAAATGCGGTTTCCTGTTCAACACCGCAGCAAGCAGCGAGCTGTGGACCTGAATATGTCCGTCATAGCTGACGAGGCCGAGCTTGCGAAACTTGTTCATGAAGAAGCTGACGCGGGACCGCGTGGTGCCGATCATCTCCGCCAGCATCTCCTGGCTGATGTCGATATCAATGGGATGGCTGACGCCTTCCTCGCCATAGTGGGCGAGGATGAGCAGCAGGCGCGCGAGGCGCTTCTCGCTTGAATTGAACAACTGATCGATCAGATCTTCCTCGATGCGGTTGTTGCGCGCCAGAAGATAGGCGACGAAGAATTCCGCGAAAGCCGGCTCGTCGCGCAGATGGGTGAGCATCGCCGATTTGGTGATCGTAACGATCGTGCAGTCTTGCATCGCCGTCGCTGTGACGGTGCGCAGCGGATGACCATTCAGGCAACCCTCACCGAGGAACTGTCCGGGTTCGAGCAGGCCGACGACGGCTTCCTTGCCCTGTTCGGACAGGACCGTGAGCTTGATACGCCCGTTCAGGATGTAACAAACCGAATCTGCGGTCTCTCCCTGACAGAAGATGTTCTGGTTCTTCTTGTATTCGGTCGTAACCTTTCCCATGCCGCCACAGGTCAGAAAATACGCCGGATGGAATTCGGCTGGAGCAGGGACCTTCAAGGCAGCTCGCCGCGTCATCACGAATCTCCGGACGTCGATCTTTGTCAGGTTAGCGTAAATCTATTCAAGGTTGTATTGTTCCCGTCCGATTTAGTTAAATTGCTGATCGGAGATCAGAAACGCCGCGCGAGTGCAGGGATTATGGGGGCATCAATCGTGATGCACATATGGATACCACCAAGCGGGTGTGGCGGCGTGGTTACGTCGTCGGCTTCACTGCCCTGAATCGGATTCACTGCCCTGAAACAACTTCGCTCCATGTTGCTACGCAACTTAACGCGCAGATCGCCTTGTCATGATCACAACACAGGCTGCCCTCGAATTGCGAGGGTTAATGAAATGTTTCGATCGGCCCGCCGTCGACGGGCTTGATCTCACGGTTCGTGCCGGCGAGTTCTATGCGCTGCTGGGCGCCAACGGCGCGGGCAAGACGACGACATTGCGCATGGTCGCGGGATTGCTGCGTCCTGATGCAGGATCGGTGTCCATACTTGGCATCGATGCGCTTGCCGATCCCGTTGCGGCAAAGCAGGTCATGGCCTGGGTCTCCGACGAGCCGATGATCTATGACAAGCTGACGCCGCTTGAATATCTCGAATTCGTCGCCGGCCTATGGGGCTGCGATGCTGAAACGGCAGAGCGCTCGTCGCATGGACTGTTGGCATCGCTAGGTCTTGGACCACATCTGCATGAGCGATGCGAAGGCTTCTCCAAGGGTATGCGCCAGAAGGTGGCGCTGGCCGGCGCGCTGGTGCATGAGCCCCGGCTGATCATTCTCGATGAACCTTTGACGGGGCTCGATGCCGTGTCGGCACGACACGTCAAAGGCCTGCTGCAGGATCGCGTGCGCGCGGGCTGCGCTGTCATCATGACCACGCATATTCTCGAAGTCGCCGAGCGCATGGCCGACCGGATCGGCGTGATCGCCGCAGGCAGGCTGATCGCCGAAGGTACCCTTGCCGAATTGCGCCAGCAGAACGGACAGGGCGACACCAGCCTCGAGGATATGTTTGTGGCGCTGGTGGACGGCGCGCCGGTCGCCGCATGACGCCATCCGCCAATGTGATGTGGTTTGCCGGCCACGAAGTCCGGCTGGCATGGCGCGAGATGCTGGGCATGCTCACGGCGGGCCGTCGCTGGCGTCCGCGCAGCATTTCGCTCTTGCTGATCGTTTTCGTGATGTTTCTGCATCTGCCGGCCTATGCGGTGGTTGGCCGCTTTGCCGACGTGCAGACGCCGCTCGATCAATCGACGGCCATTGTCATTACCGCCAGTATCTTCCTCGCCTGGGCGCTGGTTCTGTCGCAGGCTATCGAGTCGGTCACCCGCGTATTCTATGCGCGCGCCGATCTCGATCTCATCATGTCGTCGCCTGCGCCGCTCACCAACCTGTTCTCCGTCCGCATCGCGGCCATCGCATTGACGGTGACCCTGATGGCGATGCTGCTGGCGACGCCTTTCGTCAACGTACTGGTGATTGGCGGCGGCGTGCGCTGGTTCTCCGCCTATGCCGTCGTCATCGCGATGGGTCTTTCCGCATCGGCGTGCGCGATCGCCATCACCGTCGGACTGTTTCAGCTTTGCGGCCCTGCGAAGACGCGACTGGTCGCGCAGATCATTTCGGCGGTTACTGGCGCCGGTTTCGTTATTGCATTGCAGGTCGCGGCGATTCTCTCCTACGGCACGCTGTCACGTTTCGCCGTGCTGACCTCCGATGCCGCGGCAGCCTTTGCGCCTGAGGCCAACAGCCCGGTGTGGTGGCCCGCGCGGGCGATGCTCGGCGACGTCGCGGCGCTGGTGCCGTTGCTGGCAGTTGGGTTGTTCCTGCTCGGAATCGTGATGGCGATCTTTTCGCCGCGCTTCAGCAACTACGTGGCCAGTGCCGCACCATCGGCGCAAGTTCGTCGCAAGACAGCAGCAAGACCGTTCCGAACCGGATCTCGGCGCAAGGCCTTGCGGCGCAAGGAGTTTATCCTGTTGTGGCGCGATCCGTGGTTGGTCTCGCAAACGCTGATGCAGCTATTGTATCTGCTGCCGCCGGCCTTGATGCTGTGGCGCAGTTTCGGCGAGGGGGCGGGCGCCTTCATCGTGCTGGCGCCGGTGATCGTGATGGCCGCCGGTCAGCTCGCCGGCGGCCTAGCCTGGCTGACGATCTCCGGCGAAGACGCTGCCGATCTGGTCACAACTGCGCCGCTTCCGGCCAACACGATCATCACGGCCAAGGTCGAAGTCGTGCTTGTGATTATCGCCGCCGTGTTCACGCCGATGATTGCGGGTCTTGCGCTCGTCTCGCTACGACTTGCTGCGGTCACAGCATTGGCGACCGTCGTGGCGGCAGCCTCGGCGACGGCCATCCAGCTCTGGTTCAGGGTGCAGGCACGGCGCAGCCAGTTCAGGCGACGTCAGACGTCATCACGCATTGCGACCTTCGCGGAAGCCTTCTCGTCGATCGGCTGGGCTGCGACTGCGGCGCTGGCACTAGTGCTGCCGATTGCCTCTGTGATCTCGGGTGTTATGACGGCAGGCCTCATGGCACTGACGTGGAAGATCAGTCCTGTCAGGACCTGAACCAACAAAGCCACCCGCGGACACGAGTGGCTTGGAAATTAACAACAGTCTTGAAACGACGATCAGGCCACCATCGACATCGGCGCGATGGCAGGGGTGGCTTCGCTAAAAACCTCTTCCGTGACCACCGTAAAACGCACCAGCGGCGTCGGGCCGAAGTTGGTGGAGATTGCGACGTCCGCGGCATCGCGGCCGCGGGCCATCACGATGCGCCCGATGCGCGGATGATTGTGGCGTGCATCGAACGTGTACCACTGGTTTCCGAGATAGACTTCGCACCAGGCGCTGAAATCCATCGGCGCGGGATCGACGGGCACGCCGATATCGCCGAGATAGCCGGTGCAATAGCGTGCCGGAATGTTCATGCAGCGGCACAGGGTGACAGCCAGATGCGCAAAGTCGCGGCACACGCCGATACGCTCTTCATGACCTTCAAAGGCAGTACGATCGTTGCGGGCATGGTGATAGCCGAATTCGATGCGTTGATGCACGTAATCGACAATGGCCTGGACGCGCGCTGCGCCATCCTCGACATGGCCGAACAGCGACCATGCCAGATCAGACAGCTTCTGCGTGTCGCAATAGCGGCTGCCGAGCAGGAAGACCATGACATCGTCAGGCAATTCACTGACCGGCTGCAACGGCCCCGATGGCGGAGCCGCGTCCGGCAGCCCGCTATCCGAAATCAGAAAATCGTTCTTGATCTCGATCAGTCCGGGCGGTGCGACGATCCGCGTACAGGTATTGCCGAACATGTCGAGATAGTCATGCGCCTGCACGTCGTGGGAAAACCGGATGCAGTGCGGGCTCTGCAAATCCTTCGCGCGCGAAGGATGGATGCTGAGCATCAGGATCATGGGCGTTTCCTGGGTACACTGGAATGCGATGTCATAGCCCGCGCGAATCTGCACTTTTACGTCTCCACCAGCTTGGCAAATCAGAAATAACTGCCTGACAAGTGTAGTCACCAAACTTCGTTCCGAAGTTCAGTGACAGGAATGTGCAGAAAATGTGGGCAGCGAGGCCGCGTTTGCTTCGCTGCGTCAAAAGCTATTTCTTTAAGGACAACAGCAGCAGCGATCTACCGGTGACCTGATAGATGTGGCCGAACGGGAAGTCCTCGCCGCCCTTCGTGTCCGGGATATTGGTGTCCACCAGAAGTTCCCAGGCCTGTCCGCCGAAGGCCTCGGGCATCGTGAAGTCGACCAGCCCCTCGAAGCCGTTCAGGATCATCAGCATGGTCTGATCCTCGGCGGGCTTGTGGATGCCGGTCTTCTGCGCACGGCCGTCCAGCAGCATGCCGAAGCACTTCATGTTGTCGTCTTTCCAATGCACATCCTGCATCGGGCCGCCATTGGCGTTGATCCATGTCACATCGCGAACATCGAGGTCGGGATCGTGTTCGCCCGTCAGGAAGCGGCTGCGGCGCAGGACAGAGCAATTGCCGAGCAACTTGATGAGCCGCTTGGTGAAAGCGAGGAGGTCCTTGCCCTCAGCCGTGAGGCTCCAGTTGAACCAGGAAATCTCGCTGTCCTGGCAATAGGCATTGTTGTTGCCGTTCTGCGTGCGGCCGAACTCGTCGCCGCCGAGCAACATCGGTGTGCCCTGAGAGAACAGCAGGGTCGCCAGCATATTGCGCTTCTGGCGCTCGCGCAGGGCGATGATCGCCTTGTCGTCAGTCGGCCCCTCGACGCCGCAATTCCATGAGCGGTTGCTGGAGCTGCCGTCCTTGTTGTTCTCGCCATTGGCCTCGTTGTGTTTCTCGTTGTAGCTCGCCCAGTCGTTCAGCGTGAAGCCGTCGTGCGCAGTGACGAAATTCACGCTGGCCCAGGCGCGACGCCCCTGATGGTTGAACATGTCGCCGGATGCGACGAGACGCGGTGCCAGTGCCGAGACCGGCGCCTTGCCACGCCAGAAATCGCGCGCGGTATCGCGGAACTTGTCGTTCCATTCCGCCCAACCGGGCGGGAAACCGCCGACCTGATAACCGCCGGGGCCGATATCCCAGGGTTCGGCGATCAGCTTTATTGTCGTCAGCAACGGATCCTGATCGACGGCTTTCAGGAAGCCGCTCTGTTCGGTGAAGCCGTAGACTTCGCGCGCCAGGATGGTGCCGAGATCGAAGCGGAAGCCGTCGATATGCATCTCCCGCACCCAGTAACGCAGACTGTCCGCCACCATCTGGATGACTCGGGCGTTGGACAGGTTCACCGTGTTCCCGGTGCCGGTGTCGTTGATGTAATAGCGCGGCTTGTCCGGCATCAGCCGGTAATAGCTGGCATTGTCGATGCCCTTGAAGGACAGCGTCGGGCCAAGTTCGTTGCCTTCGGCGGTGTGGTTGTAGACCACGTCGAGGATGACCTCGAGACCGCCGGCATGCAGCGCCGACACCATCTCCTTGAACTCGCGCAGCGAGTTCGGCACGTCGGACGCGTAGCGCGGGTCGGGTGCGAAGAAGCCGATGGAATTGTAGCCCCAGTAATTCACCAGCTTCTTGTTCAGCAGATAGTCGTCATTGATGAAAGTGTGGATTGGCAGCAGCTCGACCGAGGTGATGCCAAGGCCGCAGAGATGATCCACCACAGGCTTGCTGCCGAAGCCGGCATAGGTGCCGCGCAGCTTTTCCGGCACGTCGGGATGCAGCTTGGTGAAGCCCTTGACGTGGGTCTCGTAGATGATGGTCTGGTCCCATGGCACGGGCTGCCGGCCGGCCTCGCCGGCCCAGTCGAAGTCGCGATCGACGATCACGCATTTCGGCATGAACGGGGCGGAGTCACGTTCGTCGAAGGTGGTGTCGTCGCCGCTCTCCATCTTGTAGCCGAATACGGCCGGATTCCATTCGAGCTGACCGGCATGGGCGCGGGCATAGGGATCCAGCAGCAGCTTGTTCGGGTTGAAGCGATGACCTTTCTCGGGCTCATACGGGCCATGGACGCGGTAGCCATAGAAGGTGCCGGGGCCGACATCGGGGATGTAGCCGTGAAAGACCTCGTCGGTATATTCCGGAAGTTCGATTCGCGTTTCCTTGTCGCCGTCGAACAGGCAGACCTCGACCCTGGTGGCATTGGCCGAGAACAGCGCGAAGTTGGTGCCCTTTCCGTCCCAATGCGCGCCAAAGGGATAGGGAAGACCTTCTTCGATCACTCTGTTCGTCACGATTGCCCCACTGTCTGGTGATGAAAATGCGCGGGATAACTGCATTGCCGCATTTCCGTTGCAATGCAATCAGGCCATTTCGGAATATATCTTGGCCTGCGAGGGTCTCTAGCCCGGAGTTCTGCTTATGACCGACGTCTCCCATCACAAACGCATCGCATTGCTGGGTGCGCCGGTCGAAGTCGGCGCCTCACAGCGCGGGACCTTGATGGGACCGGCAGCGATGCGCACCGCAGGGCTCGGCCCGTTGCTGGAAGAGCTTGGTTTCGCGGTGGAAGACCACGGCGACCTCACGCCGCCGCCTGTGCCTCGATCGACCGATACACCGCCGGAGAACGCCAGGCATTACCGCGTGATCCAGAACTGGATTCAGGCGCTGAGTGCCCGGGCCTACATGCTGGCCCGATCCGGGGCGTTGCCGATCTTCATGGGCGGCGACCACAGCCTGTCGATGGGATCGGTCAATGGCGTGGCGCGCCACTGGCACGAGCAGGGGCGCGAATTATTCGTGCTGTGGCTCGATGCGCATGCCGACTACAACACGCCGCACACGACCATCACCGGCAACATGCATGGCATGTCCGCAGCCTTTCTGTGTGGCGAGTCCGGTCTCGACGGACTGCTCGGTGCGGAGCCTCGCGCCTCGATCAAACCTGACAATCTCGATCTGTTCGGCATCCGCTCCATCGACAAGCTCGAGAAAGAGCTGGTGCACGCCCGCAAGGTAGCCATTGCAGACATGCGGCAGATCGACGAATTCGGTGTAGGTGTTTTGATCCGCCGTGTCATCGAGCGGGTCAAGGCGCGCAACGGCGTGTTGCATGTGTCCTTCGATGTGGACTTCCTCGATCCTGCGGCAGCGCCCGGCGTTGGCACCATGGTTCCGGGGGGCGCGACCTATCGCGAAGCGCATCTGATCATGGAGCTGCTGCACGACTCAGGCCTGATGTGCTCGCTGGATGTCGTCGAGCTCAATCCGTTTCTGGACGAGCGCGGGCGAACGGCACGGATGTTGGTTGAACTGGTCGGCAGCCTGTTCGGTCAGCAGATCACCGACCGGCCGACGCCCAGCAACGCAATTATACCGCCCGGCTAGTCCGTGGTTGGCAGAAAAACCTCGATTGGTTCCGGTCTTTCGCGTGTATTGCGTATAATCGTTTTGTCATGTTCCCGGAACTAACCCTGCAGCGCGGGATTTCTACTCCATCGTTCACACACGGAGGAGCACGCCATGATTAAGCATCTCGCCATCATTGCCGTTGCTGCGGCGGGCATCAGCAGCGCAATTCCAGCCAAGGCCCAGGAGATCGGCGTCGGCGTCGGTCCGGGCGGCGTCACGGTCGGTGCCGTCGGGCGCGACCGCTATCGCGACGATTATGACCGCGGTTATTATCGCGATCGCCGCGACCGCAACGAGACCGTGATCATCAAGCGCAGCCGCGATCGCGATCGTGGCTATTACGATGGCGGTGTCGAACGTCGTACTGTCATCGAACGCTACTAATACGACGTCGACCGAAAGGCGGCCCTTCCTCGGAAGGGCCGCTTTTTCGTGCGTGATGGCAGCCTCAGAACATTGAGTGACAGGACCATGGCAATTGCAGCGACAGTCTGGTGGCAGGCCGGCACCATCTACCAGATCTATCCACGCTCGTTTCAGGATTCCAACGGCGATGGCATCGGCGATCTCGCGGGGATCGTCGGTCGGCTTCCCTATTTGCGGCAGCTCGGCGTCGACGCAATCTGGCTGTCGCCCATCTTCCCGTCACCGATGGCAGACTTCGGCTATGATATCTCGGACTATACCGGCGTCGATCCGATCTTCGGGACAATGGCCGATTTCGACGCACTTGTGGCGGCCGCTCACGGCCATGGGCTGAAGATCATTCTCGATCTGGTGCCGAACCACACGTCGGATCAGCATCCGTGGTTTATCGAGAGCCGATCGTCGCGCGATAATCCCAAACGCGATTGGTATATCTGGCACGATCCGAAGCCGGACGGCAGTGCGCCGACGAATTGGATGTCGGAGTTTGGCGGGAGTTCGTGGGAATATGATGAGGCCACAGGGCAATATTACTACCATGCCTTTCTCGACAAACAGCCTGACCTGAACTGGCGCAATCCGGCCGTCCGTGACGCCATCTATGAGGTGATGCGATTCTGGATGCGGCGCGGCGTTGACGGCTTCCGCGTCGATGTGATCTGGCATCTGATCAAGGATTCCGAATTTCGCGACAATCCCGTCAATCCGAATTTCACGGCGGGCCGGCCGCCGCACGAAGCCTTCCTGCAATTGTACTCTACCGATCGCCCGGAGACGCTGGACGTGGTCGCAGAAATGCGCCGCGTCATCGATGAGTTCGACGATCGCGTATTGATCGGGGAGGTTTATCTCCCGATCGATCGGCTGGTTTCCTATTATGGCAAGGACCTCTCCGGTGCACATTTGCCCTTTAACTTCGCGCTGCTCTCGGCGCCCTGGAATGCGTTTGTCATGGGCGATCTGATCGCGCGCTATGAAGCGGCGCTGCCGTTCGGCGCCTGGCCGAACTGGGTGCTCGGCAATCACGACCGGCCGCGCATCGCCAGCCGGGTCGGCCCAGCCCAGGCCCGTGTCGCCGCGATGTTGCTGCTGACGCTGCGCGGGACGCCAACGCTTTATTACGGTGACGAGATCGGCTTGAAACAGGTGCCTATCGCGCCGGATCAGGTGCAGGACCCGTTCGAAAAGAATGTTCCCGGCATTGGTGTCGGCCGCGACGGATGCCGCACGCCGATGCAATGGGCTGCCACGGAGCACGCGGGTTTCACGACGGCCGAGCCCTGGCTGCCGCTGGATATGGACTATCACCATCAGAATGCAGCTGCGCTTGCTACCGATCCGCATTCGATCCTGAGCCTTTATGTGAGGCTGATTGATCTGCGCAAACGGACGCCCGAACTGGTGTTCGGCAGCTATGAACCTGTCGAAGCCGCGGGGGATGTGCTGGCCTATCGGCGCGTCTATGACGGGCGGTGTCTATTGATCGTGCTAAATCTGAGCGGCGAGCCTGCATCTTTGCATGTGGAGGCCGGCGAAATCCTGCTGGCGACGGGGCTGGATCGCCATGGCGAGAATGTTTCGGGCGCGCTGGAATTATCAGGCAATGAAGGCGTGATCGTCAGGCTGCGCTCCTCTTAACCTCGTCCCGGGTGCGGGCGCAGGTCGGAGTCGCGCGCAAGCGAAACTCCGGCAGGGGAGAAAGCAAAAGCGCCGCCGGTTGCCCCGCGGCGCTTTTCTCAATCGTCGTCACATAGACGAAGCGCTCAGTCCAGACCGATCGTGGTCAGGTCCTGGAACCAGTGCTGGGCTTGCACGAACTTCTTCACTTTCGGCGACAGCGCATGCGGGTTGGTGTCGTGGACGACCCAGACCAGTACGGCATCGTCGACGATCTGCGCATGGGCCTCAGCGAGCAATTCATCCTGCTTCTTCGGATCGAAGGTGTTCTTGGCTTCGTCGATCAGTGCATCGACCTTCGGATTCTTGTAGCCGCCCCAGTTCACACCGACCGGTGCAATCTGGCCGGAATGGAAGAAGCGCACGATGGCATACAGAGGATCGGAGGTGACATAAGCGATGTTGTTGGCCGTGATGCCCTTCATGCTGTCGTCGGCCGCGCCCTTGCGCCACGCGGTGTAGAGAACCTCAAGCTCGACGACCTTGAATTCGACCTCGACGCCGATTTCCTTGAAGCTCTGCTGCAGGAATTCGTTGATCGGCAGCGACAACATCTGGCCGGTGCCACCATTGGCGATGATAAAGGTCGCCTTCAGCGGCTTCTCCGGACCATAGCCGGCTTCCTTCACCAGTCTCTTGGCCTCGGCAAGATCGTACTTGATCTTGAAGTTCGGCTTGCCGAACCACGGGCTCGATGGGTCGACCTGACCGATCGCGGGTTTGGCGAGGCCGTTCATGAGGGCCACGACCGCATCGCGATCGATCGCGAGATTGAGTGCCTTGCGCAGGCGAACATCGGTCCAGGGCGAGCCCGGCAGCACGCTGAGGTGATAATTCCAGACATGCGGCGTCACGTTGTCGACGATCTTCATGCCGGCACCCTTGAGCTGCGGTACAGCGTCGGGAGCGGGCGTTTCGATCAGATCGACCTGACCGGCGAGCAGGGCGTTGGTGCGGGTCAGCGCTTCCGGCATCGGGACGAGCACGAGCTTGTCGGCCTTTGGAATGCGCTTCTTGTCCCAGTAGTCGGGGTTCTTGCTGAGCTCGGCGAGTTCGCGCGGCACCAGCTTGGTCAGCTTGAACGGACCGGTGCCCGAGGGCTGCGATGCGAACTTGTCCCAGTCCTTGCCGACCTTCTCATATTGCGCCGGGCTGGAGACCAGGAACCAGAGCATCTGATAGGGGAAGAAGGAGTCGACGCTCTTGGTGGTGATCTCGACGGTACCGTCGTCGATCTTCGCGTAACTGGCGACTGAAGGCAGGCGAGTCTTCACCTGCGCGCTCTGGCGCTTGTCGAACTGCGGCGCCTTCTCATTCAGCACCTTGTCGAGATTCCAGATCACCGCATCGGCGTTGAAGTCGCTGCCGTCATGAAACTTGACGCCCTTGCGTAGCGTAAAACGCCACTTGGTCTTGTCGGTGTCGTCCACCTTCCATTCGGTGGCGAGACCGGGAATGAGTTTGCCCGGACGATCGGCGACATCCATCTCCCACGCGACCAGCGGATCGTAGATCGTGTAGCCGGTGAACTGGTAGCCGCCGGCGCCGCGATCGGGCTGACCGGTGGTTAGCGGCACGTCCGCCATCGAGATGCCATAGCGCACGACCGTTTCGGCTTGCGCCGGCGCGGCCGCACCCATGACGGCGGCGATGGCCGCAACAAATAACGAGCTTCGAACGCGCATAAACCGGACTCCGTATGGTGGGATATTGTCCGCCACATACCTGCAATCCTGATGCCAGATTGAGCATTCGGCACGGTTCGTGTGTGCCGGTGTGCTGCAGTGCCGCAGTTTGAGTCATTGCGGTGCAAGGTTGCGGGCCTTGGCACAAGCGTTGCATAAGAATTAGCCAGTTTAGAACAAGCCAACACTGGCGGAAGCCAACGTGTCATCCAAAGCCAAGAGGGACTGATTACGATGCGTATCGAAAAGCCGACAAAGAGCCGTCTTGCGACAGCTATCACGATGCTGACGCTCGCCACGGCCCTGACCTTGCCACAGGTGGCGCGCGCCGAGACGGTGCTGCGCATCGGCATGACAGCTGCAGATATTCCGCGCACGCTCGGCCAGCCCGATCAGGGTTTTGAAGGCAATCGTTTCACCGGGAACACGATGTATGACGGACTGACCGGCTGGGATCTCTCGTCATCGACCAAGGCGAGTGTTGTCATTCCTGCGCTCGCCACCGAATGGAAGGTGGACGACGCGGACAAGAAGAAGTGGACCTTCAAACTGCGTCCCGGCGTCGTGTTCCACGACGGTTCGGCCTTCAACGCCGACGCCGTGGTCTGGAATGTGGACAAGGTGCTCAAACAAGATGCAGTCCAGTTCGACGCCAGCCAGGTTGGCGTGACCGCCTCGCGCATGCCGACTTTGTTGTCCGCGAAGAAGATCGACGACATGACCGTCGAACTGACCACGAAGGAGCCGGACTCCTTCCTGCCGATCAATCTCACCAACCTCTATATGGCGAGCCCCACCAAGTGGCAGGCGTTGTTCGACAAGGCCGAAGGCGCCGATGCCAAGGCCAAGTCGCAGGCGGCCTGGGCGGCCTTTGCCCGCGAGGCCTCCGGCACCGGCCCGTGGAAGATGTCGAAGTTCACGCCACGCGAGCGTCTGGAATTGGTGAAGAACGACGCCTACTGGAACAAGGACCGCGTTCCGAAGACCGACAAGATGGTGCTGCTGCCGATGCCGGAAGCCAATGCCCGTACCGCGGCACTGCTGTCCGGACAGGTTGACTGGATCGAGGCGCCGGCGCCTGACGCGGTCAAGGAAATCACCGCGCGTGGCTTCAAGATCGAGAAGAACGAGCAACCGCATGTCTGGCCGTGGCAGTTCTCGCGCGTCGAAGGCTCGCCTTGGAATGATATCCGTGTCCGCAAGGCTGCCAATCTCTGCATCGATCGCGAGGGCCTGAAGGATGGTCTGCTGGCCGGCCTGATGGTGCCCGCAACAGGCACGTTCGAGCCCGGCCATCCCTGGCGCGGCAAGCCGACCTTCGAGATCAAATACGATCTGAAGGCCGCGCAGGCGCTGATGAAGGAAGCCGGCTTCGGTCCCTCCAAGAAGCTCGAAGTGAAGACCCAGACCTCGGCGTCCGGCTCCGGCCAGATGCTGCCGCTGCCGATGAACGAATATCTGCAGCAGGCGCTTGCGGAATGCTACTTCGACGTCAAGCTCGACGTGATCGAGTGGAACACGCTGTTCACAAACTGGCGTCGCGGCGCCAAGGATCCCTCGGCGAACGGCTCCAACGCCACCAATGTCACCTATGCGGCGATGGACCCGTTCTTCGCGCTGGTTCGCTTCCTGCAGTCGTCGATGGCACCGCCGGTTTCGAACAACTGGGGCTTCATCAACAACCCGAAGTTCGATGAACTGGTGACCAAGGCCCGTACCACCTTCGATCCCGCGGCGCGTGACGAGGCTCTGGCCGAGTTAAACGCCGCGTCGATCGACGACGCCGCGTTCCTCTACGTGGCCCACGACGTCGGTCCGCGCGCGCTGAGCCCGAAGATCAAGGGCTTCGTGCAGCCGAAGAGCTGGTTCGTCGACTTCTCACCGGTGTCGATCACGCCGTAAGAGCTCGGTCACGCGTCCAGCCGATCCTTGGTCCCTCTCTTTTCGCCGGGAGAGGGACCAGGTCGGTAGAGACGGCTCTCTGAATTCAGAATTAAAGGTGACCAGTGTTCGTCTATATCGCGCGACGTGTCGTCTACGTCATTCCCATCGTCCTCAGCGTGGCGCTCGTGTGTTTCCTGCTGGTGCACATTACGCCTGGCGATCCTCTCGTTGCCATTCTTCCCGCCGACGCGTCGCAGGAACTGGCGCAGCAACTGCGCGTCGCCTACGGCTTCGATCGTCCGCTGCCGGTCCAGTTCGGCCTCTGGCTGTGGCGCGCGCTGCATGGCGATCTCGGCAGCTCCATCGCCACCGGACGTCCTGTTCTGGCGGAGGTGATGAAAGCCGTCGGCAATACTGTGACACTGGCGATCGCGGCCGCTGCCATCGGCTTCACGCTCGGTTTGTTCTTCGGGCTGATCGCCGGCTATTTCCGCGACACCTGGGTCGACAAGGTCGCGACCTCGATCGCCATCGCCGGCGTTTCCGTGCCGCATTACTGGCTCGGCATGGTGCTGGTCATCATCTTCTCGGTGCAGCTCAACTGGCTGCCTGCCGTCGGCGCCGGGCCGGGCGGTTCGGGCTCATGGGCCTGGGACTGGGAGCACATCAAATATCTCGTGCTGCCGGCGATCACGACCTCGGTCATTCCGATGGGCATCGTGACGCGCACGGTGCGCGCGCTGACCGGCGATATCCTGTCGCAGGATTTCGTCGAAGCACTGCGCGCCAAGGGTCTGCAGGAAACGAAGGTGTTTCGTCACGTCATCAAGAACGCTGCGCCGACCGCACTGGCCGTGATGGGTCTGCAGCTGGGCTACATGCTCGGCGGCTCAATCCTGATCGAGACCGTGTTCTCTTGGCCCGGTTCGGGGCTTCTTCTGAACTCCGCGATCTTCCAGCGCGACCTGCCGCTACTGCAGGGCACGATCCTGGTGCTGGCGCTGTTCTTCGTGTTCCTCAATCTTCTGGTCGATATCGCGCAGGCGTCGATCGATCCGCGCATCAAGCGGAGCTGACCATGCTGGATATCCTCTCATGACCGCAATGACAGACACCGCATTGCAGGTGGCGCCCGCCACCAAGGCCCGCGGCTATTGGGCCACGGTCGGCCGCCGCATCGTGCGCGACAAGGTCAGCATGGCCTGCGCGTTCATTCTGCTGCTGATCTTCCTGTCGGCGATCTTTGCGCCCTATCTGCATCTCGCAGATCCCTATCAGGGCTCGATGATCCGCCGTCTGCGTTTCATCGGTACTCCCAACTATCCGCTCGGCACAGACGAGCTCGGTCGCGACATGCTGGCCAGGTTGATCTATGGCGGCCGCCTGTCGCTGCTGATCGGCATCCTGCCGGTGATCCTGGCCTTCATCATCGGGACGGGTCTTGGAGTTGTGGCAGGCTATGTCGGCGGCAAGCTCAACACCGCGATCATGCGCACCGTCGACGTGTTCTACGCGTTCCCGTCGGTGCTGCTGGCGATCGCGATTTCCGGTGCGCTTGGCGCCGGCATCGTCAATTCCATCGTCTCGCTGACCATCGTGTTCGTGCCGCAGATCACCCGCGTCGCCGAAAGTGTCACCACGGGCGTACGAAACATGGATTATGTGGAAGCCGCGCGTGCCTCCGGCGCGAACGCCTTCACCATCATGCGGGTGCACATGCTTGGCAACGTGCTGGGGAGTATCTTCGTTTACGCCACCGGCCTGATCTCGGTGTCGATGATCCTTGCTGCCGGTCTGTCTTTCCTCGGCCTCGGCACCAAGCCGCCGGAACCGGAATGGGGCCTGATGCTGAACACGCTGCGCACTGCGATCTACGTCAATCCATGGGTGGCAGCACTCCCCGGTGCGATGATCTTTGCGGTGTCGATCTGTTTCAACCTGCTCAGCGACGGCATGCGCAGTGCCATGGATATCCGGAACTGATGGCATGACTGATATTGTAGAAGAAATCGACAAGCTGGAGCCGCTGGAAGATATCGGCGGTGTTGCACAGCCGCTGTTGCAGGTGGTCAGCCTGACCAAGCATTTCCCTGTGCGCGGCGGATTGTTCGCGCCGAGCAAGACCGTGCGCGCGGTGGACGATGTGTCGTTCGCCATCGCCAAAGGCGAAACCGTTGGCATCGTTGGCGAATCCGGATGCGGCAAGTCGACGACGGCGCGACTGCTGATGCATCTGATGCCGCGCAATTCCGGCGATATCATCTATGACGGACGTGCCGTCGGGCGCGAGCTCTCGTTGCGCGAACTGCGCCGCGGCATGCAGATGGTGTTTCAGGACAGCTATGCCTCGCTCAATCCGCGCCTGACCATCGAGGAGTCGATCGCGTTCGGGCCGAAGGTGCATGGCATGGCCGACAATGCGGCCCGCGTGCTGGCGCGCGAGCTGCTCGGCAAGGTCGGTCTGCGGCCGGAAACCTTCGCCAACCGCTATCCGCATGAAGTCTCCGGCGGCCAGCGTCAGCGGGTCAACATCGCGCGCGCGCTGGCGTTGTCGCCGCGTCTCGTCATTCTCGATGAGGCCGTCTCGGCGCTCGACAAGTCGGTCGAGGCGCAGGTGCTCAACCTGCTGGTCGATCTCAAGCGCGAATTCGGCCTGACTTATCTGTTCATCAGCCATGACCTCAACGTGGTGCGCTATATCTCCGACCGCGTGCTGGTAATGTATCTCGGCGAAGTCGTCGAACTCGGTCCGGTGGACGAGGTCTGGGACAAGCCGGCGCATCCCTATACGCGTGCATTGCTCGCGGCGATGCCGTCGTCCGATCCCGACAAACGGACGGAAACGCCACCGATCACCGGCGATCCGCCGAATCCGATCGATCCGCCGTCCGGTTGTCGTTTCCATACACGCTGCCCGTTTGCCGAAGCGATGTGCGGCGAGGCGACGCCGAAACTGACCGAAATCACTGTGACTGGCCATCAGGCTGCCTGTTACATGGCGATCCCGGGTTCGGGACACAGCAAAGCACCTGCCGCAGGAGCGCATTGAGATGACCAAACCGACTGCCAAGCAGATCAAGGCGCTGACCGAAGTCAGCGGCCTTCCCGCATCCGACGAAGTTGTCGAGCGCATCGCCAATTCGATGGGCCCGGCGTTCGAGGGATTCGGGGCCGTGGCGGGGACGCTGCCGTTCGATCTCGAGCCCGCGACCTTCCTCGCCGTTCAGAATAGGAAGGCTGCCAAATGAGCATTACCGAACCCGCATTGCTGTCGCTGACGGAAGTCGCCGACGCCATCGCGACCAGGAAAATCTCCTCACGCGAAGCGACGCAGTCCTGCCTCGACCGGGCGGTGAAATCGCAACCCAGTCTCAACGCCTATATGTCGATCGAGGCCGATACGGCGCTGGCGGCGGCCGACGCGGCCGATGCCGCGCTTGCCAAGGGACAGAGCCGCGGCGTGCTGCATGGCGTGCCGCTGGCGCACAAGGATATGTATTACGACGAAGGACACGTCGTGACATGCGGCTCCCATATTCGTCGCAACTGGGTTGCGACAACGACGGCGACGTCGCTGCAGCGCCTGAAGGACGCTGGTACGGTGCGGCTCGGTTCGTTGCAGATGGTCGAATTCGCCTATGGTCCGCTCGGCCACAACGTGCATTACGGCGCCGTACACAATCCCTGGCATGTCGATCATGTCACCGGCGGCTCATCGTCGGGGTCGGGCTCGGCCGTTGCGGCGCGCCTGACCTTTGCGGCGCTGGGTTCCGATACCGGCGGCTCAATCCGCCTGCCAGCGCATTTCTGCGGCGTCTCCGGTTTGAAGACGACGGTGGGACTGGTCAGTCGCGCCGGCGCGATGCCGCTGTCGCAATCGCTCGATACGGTCGGCCCGCTGGCACGCACCGTCGAGGATTGCGCGCTGCTGACCGGCATCATGGCCGGTGCCGATCCGCTCGATCCGACCTGCAGCACGCGCCCTGTGCCGGACTACATGGCGGCGACGCGGGCTTCCGCCAAAGGCATGACGGTCGGCATTCCCAAGGCTTTCTATGTCGATGATCTCGACGCCGATACGGCTGCCATTCTGCAGGACACGATCGCAACGCTGAAGAATGAAGGCATCAAGATTGTCGAAGTCGACCTGCCCAATCAGGGGCAGCTCACGGCGGCCTGCCAGTTCGTACTCGCGACGGAAGCCGCGGCGATGCACAAGCGATGGATGATCGAGCGCCCGCAGGATTACGGCGCACAGGTGCTGATGCGCCTGCAGAACGGTCTCGCCGTCACCGGCGTGTCCTATATCGAGGCGCTGCGCTGGCGCGGTCCGGCGCTCGCCGCCTATCTCGCCGCTGTGACCGGCACGGACGCCGTGCTCGCACCGGTTTCGCCCGGCGCGGCTCCGACCATTGCCGAGACCGATGTCGGCAACAGTTCAGGCGCCGAAGCGATGATTCAGCGGCTGACGCGCTTCACACGCCCGATCAACTATCTCGGTCTGCCCGGTCTCTCGATTCCGGCAGGCTTCACGAAGTCGAAGCTACCGGTCGGCATGCAGCTGATCGGCCGTCCCTTCGATGAAGCGACGCTGCTGACCATCGGCGCCGCATTCCAGCGCGCAACCGACTTCCACAAACAGTGCCCGGAGTTGGCATGAGCAATCTTGTCGACGTTCGCAATCTCAACGTCCGGTTCGGCGGCGAACGCACCGTCTATGCGGTGAACGATCTCAGCCTCACACTGGGGGAGGGCGAGGTGCTCGGTCTTCTCGGCGAGTCCGGGTCGGGCAAGAGCGTCACCTTGCGCGCGCTGATGCGGCTGCTGCCGAAGAAGCGCACGCAGATCACCGGCACGGTCAATGTGCTCGGCAGGGACGTGCTGGCGCTCGATGACGACGAGCTCTCGGCATTTCGCGGCCAGACGGTGTCGATGATCTTCCAGGAGCCGGCGCTGGCGCTGGATCCGGTTTATACGATCGGCCAGCAGATCGCGGAAAGCGTGATGCGCCACGAGGGCAAGAGCCAGGCCGAGGGCGTGAAGCGCGCGCTCGAGATGCTTGAGGTCGTGCGCATTCCCTCCGCCAAGCGTCGCCTTGATGCCTACCCGCACGAAATGTCCGGCGGCATGCGCCAGCGCGCGATGATCGCACTGGCATTGGCGTGCAAGCCGAAAATCCTGCTGGCGGACGAGCCGACCACTGCACTCGATGCCACCGTGCAGATCCAGATCCTGCTCTTGCTGCGCGAACTGCAGCGCGAATTCGGCATGTCGATCATCTTCGTCACGCATGATATCGGCGTGGCCATCGAGATCTGCGACCGCGTCGCAGTGATGTATGCAGGCCAGATCGTCGAGCAGGGCACGCTGAGCCAGATCGTGCGCTCGGCCGTGCATCCCTATCCGCGTGGCCTGTTGGCCTCGACCGTACACGGCGCCAAACGCGGCGCACGGCTGGAGACAATCCCCGGCACGCCGCCGTCGCTGGACAAGCCACCGGTGAATTGCTCCTTCGCGCCGCGCTGCAAATTCGCCCAGCCGCGCTGTGTCGAGGCGCCGCCGCCGAATGTCGAACTCGCAGACAATCGCGTGGTGCGATGTATCCTGGCGGAGCAGGCGGCAGCGGCAGTGCCGGCCTGACGCCGTCCTACGCCGACAAATTCTTCAGCAGGAACGTCAACGCCGTATGCGCGAATACGTGCATGTTGCCGGATCGGTCGTTGCTGCCGGTCTCAAGCGTCATGACCTCGTTTCGCGGGCCGGCGACAGCCATGCAGCTATGACCGGCGGCGTCACCATAACGATTGCCGGAGGGGCCGCTCGCGCCGGTCTCCGACAGGCCCCAGTCACAGCCAAGCCGATCCCGGATCTGCTGCGCCAGCATCTGCGCGTAAGGCTCGGATGCCGAGCGCACGCTTTTCATGGCGTCGTTCGGAATATCCATCAATACGCGCCGTGCGTCGCGCGTATAGATCACGCCACCGCCGATGAAATAGGCGGAGGCGCCGGGCACTGCGAGCAGAGCGGCGGAGATCAAGCCGCCGGTGGAGGATTCGGCGATGCCGATGGTCTGTTTCCGCGCGATCAGCTCGATCGCAATCTTCTCTGCAAGCGGGATGAGATCTTTCATGACTTCTTGCCCCAAGGTTTAATCCACGGCTTCTTGGCCAGTGATGCATAGACCGCGCGAATGAAATTCTTGCTGGCCGTCTCGTTCGGCGCCCACTTGGCATCGAGATCGGCGAACGGCTTGGCCGCCAGCACATCGTCCTCGGTCTTGCCCTCCTTGATCAGCCTGGTCATGCGATCGCGCGCCGTCACCAGCATGGTGCGATAGTCGACCAGCGCCGCCTTGCCGGCGAGCGGACCGTGGCCGGGAACGATTTTGGTGTTGTCGTTCGCCAGCTTCAGATAGGCGTCGGTCGCTGCGATCATGCCCTTGATATTGCCGCCGTTGAGGGTGTCAATATTGGGATAACGGCCATTGGTGAAAGTATCGCCGGTCGCAATAACATTGGCGCTCTTGAAGTAGACATAGGTGTCGCCATCGGTGTGCGCGTTGTCCGGGTGCCGCAGTTCGGCGATGCGGCCGGGCAGACTGAGTTTAAGCTGATGCGTGTAGGTGTTGGTCGGCAGCGCCGCCTTCGGCGCAGGCGGATTCTGCGCGCCGGTCAGGAAATTCGGGGTGCCTTTTTTCAGGCGGGTTCTGACCTTGACGTTGGCGACGATAGTCGCGCCTTCGTTGGCGAAGGCCTCGTTGCCGCCGGTATGGTCGCCGTGGAAATGCGTGTTGACGAGATACTTGACCGGCTGCGGCGTCACCGCTGCAATGGCGGCCTTGATCTTGTCATGCAGCGGCGCGAACTGGCTGTCGACAAGAATGGCGCCGGACTTGGCTGTCGCGAGCGTCATGTTGCCGCCCTGGCCTTCGAGCATGTAGACGCCGTCGCCGAGGTCTGTGGTCTTGATCTCGACCTTGGAGAAGTCGGGCGGTGGCGGCGCCGGCGGCGTGGCGGCCTGCTGCGCGAGCGCAGGCGCCAGCGTGAGAAGAGTGATAACCGCGGCCAGTGTCGTCCCATTCATCGCAAGCTCCATCCGAAACAGGCCAGACTTCTAGCATGTTTCGGATGGCAATCTGCTCGCGAACACGTGATGTCGGCAACGCCGACAGAGAAGCGTCAGGCGGGAACAGGCTCATGTGCTTCCACGGTCTGGCCGCCGCCACGATAGATCGCGAGCGTCGCCAGGAAGCCGCTCGCTGCGGCGAACATCAGCCAGAAGCCCGGGGAGGCACGATCCGCGGTGTGTTCGATCAGCCAGGTCGAGGCCAGCGGGGTGAAAGTGCCGAACAAAGCTGCGGCCAGCGCGAAAGCCAGCGAGAAGCAGGTCGTGCGCACATGGGTCGGAACGATCTCGACCAGAGCGCCCAGCATCGTTCCGCTATACATGCCGAAATAGAACGAGAACAACATTTCCACAGCGAGCATCTTGCCGAATGTCGGGCTCGCGGTGAGCCAGAGCAACGCCGGATAGGCCGTTACAAGCGCGAGGCCCGAGATCGCCAGCAGCACGGGCTTGCGCCCGATGCGGTCTGACAGTGCCCCGCCGACCGGGTTCCAGATGAAGTTGGTGACGGCCACGGCAAGCGTCACCAGCAGGCTGTCTTGCGTCGTCAGCTTCAATACATTCTTCCCGAAGGTCGGCGTGTAAACCGTCACGAAGTAGAAGGTCACGGTGGTCATTGCGGCGAGGAACATGCCGAGCACGATGATCTTCCAGTTCACGGCAGCGGACGCGAAAATCTCCGATGCAGTCGGATGCTTCTTCATGGCCAGAAAGGCCGGCGTTTCTTCAAGCGAACGGCGCAGCACGAAAATGAAAGGCACGATCAGGCAGCCGACGAAGAACGGGATACGCCAGCCCCACGCCGCGACCTGATCCGCGGGCATGAACTCGCTCAGGAAAAAGCCGAGCAATGCGGCGACGAAGATCGCAACCTGCTGGCTGGCGGACTGGAAGGACGTGTAGAACCCGCGATTGCCGGGCGTCGAGATCTCGAACAGATAGACCGATACGCCACCGAGTTCGACACCGGCGGAGAAGCCCTGCAACAAACGGCCGATCAGCACGATGATCGGCGCAGCGATGCCTATGCTGGCATAGGTCGGGCACACCGCGATAAAGACGGTGCCGAGTGCCATGATGGCCAGCGTTACGATCAGGCCCTTGCGACGACCGATGCGGTCGATATAGGCGCCGAGAAAGATCGCGCCGAGCGGGCGCATCAACGCACCGAGCCAGAAGGTGGTGAAGGTCAGCAGCAGCGCATTCGTGTCGTTGCCGGGCGGGAAGAACGCCTTCGAGATCGCGGTGGCATAGAAGCCGAACAGGAAGAAGTCGAACTGTTCGAGAAAATTGCCTGACGTCGAGCGCAGGATGGCGCCGAGGCGCGATTTGAGCTCGGCTGGCTGGGCAAGTGTCGTATTCGATGCCGTCATTGGTCTCTCTCCCGATCGCGGACGACCGGCAAGGCGCGCGGTCGGGCAGTTGGTTGCCGTTGTGCGACAAACTGCCACACTGCGCGCGGCGCGCCAACCCGGACCCTGCAAATCAACGCGTTGGAGGAACCTGAGAGAGCAGCCAGTCGCGAAAGGCCTTCAGCTTCCGCGAGTCGGAAGAGGCTTCGGGGGACACCAGATAGAAGCCGGCGTCGGCGGGGAGACTGATGTCGAACGGCACCACTAACCGGCCTTTGGCGAGATCGCCCTCCACGTAGGTGGAGCGGCCGATGGCGACGCCGAGGCCATCGATCGCCGCCTGCAGCGTCATGAAGATCATGTCGAAGGTCAGGCCCGGCTGCTTCGAAATATCGGCCGGCAATCCGGCGGCGGTGAGCCAGAGCCGCCAGTCATCGTCATAGCCGCCGCTCGAATGCAGCAGTGTATAGCCCGCGAGGTCCTGCGGCTGTCGCAACGCCTTTTTGCCGGTCAGGAGCGCCGGGCTGCACACCGGAAACAGATGATCGGCGGTGAGCCAGTCCGCGCGCAAGCCCGGCCATTGGCCGCGGCCATAGCGGATTGCAGCATCGACATCGCCGCCCTTGAAATCGACCATGCTGGTCGACGTCGTGATACGCACATCGATATCGGGATGGGCTTTCTGGAATGCCGAGATGCGCGGCAGGAGCCACTTCGATGCCATCGACGCGAGCGTGCTTACTGTCAGCACGTGGTCGTTATCGCGACGCTTGAGCCGGTCTGTGGCAAGACGCAGATCGTTGAAGGCCGCGCGTACGCCCGGCAGGTAGTCGAGTCCTTGCGGGGTGAGTGCGAGAGCTCGGTTTTGCCGAATGAACAGTTTGAGACCAAGCTCTTCTTCCAGCCGCTTGATCTGATGGCTGATCGCCGTTTGCGTGACGTTCAATTCGCTCGCGGCATTGGTGAAACTCAGATGACGCGCGGCGGCTTCGAAGGCGCGCAGTCCGTTGAGTGACGGCAACCGGGTGCTCATCCGCGCTCTCCCCCTGGCGTTTCATCTCTCTTTCCATTCATGAGTTTGTCTCATGTGATGCAGTGCACAATGTCGTTTGTGCAATGTGAGAATGAAGCCGATATTTCCCTCATTAATTTAGCTTCAGGAGAGCAAAATGTCTAGTTGCACCCATGAATCGATGACAAATCATCATGCTTCACTGAGTCTGGCGACGATCGCCGAGACGTTTCACGTCTGGCGCGAACGCTCCCAGCAACGGCGCGAACTGGCGCAGTGGAGCGAGCGCGACATCCACGATGCCGGTTTCTCCGTGAATGACGTCATGGCTGAAGCCAGCAAGCCATTCTGGCAGGCGTAAGGACGATCCAATCGTTCGGGAGCAGCTGTCATGCAGCATCTCAACCTCGATGACCTCGGTCAGTATTCAGATGTGGTGATGTCACGGAGCGGCGCTATCGTGACGGTGCGGTTTGTTGAACTTGGCGATGCGGACGCGCTGCAGGCCTATTTCCGCAGCCTGTCGACGCGGTCGCGCTACAATCGCCTGATGGGCGCCGCCAGCGAATTGCCGGCGGCGCAGCTCGACAAGTTCGTCCATGTCGGCGAGGCCGACGGTTTTTCGGTGATCGCCACGGTCTCGCGTAACGGCTCGGAGACGGTTGTCGGCGAAGCTCGCTATGCAGTCGATGAGGCGACATCCCGTTTCGAGCTCGGTCTGTCCGTCGCCGACTCCATGCAAGGGCAGGGTATCGGCGCGGCGCTCCTCTCCAACCTGGAATGTCGCGCTGCGGCGCTGGGGGCCGAACATCTCTTCGGCGATACATTACGCTCCAACGAGGCAATGCTCGCACTGGCCCGCAAGGCCGGCTTCACATTCGCGCCGACACCGGGCGACTGGAAGCAGGTGCGGTTCGAGAAGCAGATCAACGTCGCGCCGAAGGATATTCCCTGCGCGAGCTGGCGGCTCGCGGCTATGGACAAGCTTGGTGCTATCCGCCTTTGATCACCTTGTTCGGCCACGGTTCGGCCAAGGATTGATGCCGCCGCGCGGCCACAGCAGGGTATCAAGCAGGAAGCATGTCTTGCGTGGCAAAGGTCGAACTGACCGATGGCGGTGCAGCTGAGATCGTCTGGTGTCAGCACCACTTCAGCAGCAGCTCCGCTGCGATAGTAGCGGAGTGTTCTGCGAATGGCCGCGATCGTAGCTTGCCCTGCCGGTTTGCCGCTGTCCCGCGGCTCAGTTGCCCTTGAAGTTCGGCTTGCGCTTCTCGATGAAGGCTTGCACGGCCTCGCGATGATCGGCCGTCATGGTGGTGCGGATCAGCCGCTCGGCTTCATGGTCCCGCGCCGTCGCAAAATCGAAGGCGAGTGCTTCGTCGAGATTATCCTTCATGTAGCGTAGTGCCAGCGTCGGCCCCTGCGCCATGCCTCGCGCCAGTGCGAAAGCCTCGTTCTGCAGCCTGTCGTCCGGCACCACGCGATTGAACAACCCGATGGCTTCGGCGCGGCTGGCTTCGACCTTCTCGGCGGTGAACATCAGCTCGCGTGCGCGGGCCGTGCCCACAAGACGCGTCAGCAGCCAGGCGATGCCGTAATCGCCGCTGAGACCGACGCGCAGATAGCCTGTCGAGACGAAAGCCGATTGCGCGGCGATGCGAATATCGCAGGCCATGGCGATGGCAAGGCCGGCGCCGGCGGCGGGGCCAGGCAGCGCAGCAATGGTCGGCTTGCGGACGGCGACGAGGGCGCCGGTCAGCAGGCGCTGACGCTCCTGCAGATCAGCGACCCGCTCGTCAAACGAGATCTCCAGCACGGCCTGCCTGCGATGGGCGCCCATGCCCTTCACGTCTCCGCCGGAGCAGAAGGCGGTGCCAGCGCCGGTGATCAGCAGCGCGCCCACGTTCGGATTCTCGCCGCAGACGCGGATCATTGTGCGCAATGCAGGCGTAAGATGATCCGACAGCGAATTGCGGGCGTCCGGTCGGTTCAGCGTAATGACGGCAACGCGCTCGCGAATCTCGCACAGTAATTCATCCGTGCCGGTGTTGATCGCCTCTACAGTTTCACTCATATGTCCCGCCCCCGTCTTCGTGTCAGAATTTCTCGACCCATGGACGGATTTCCAGTTCCGAACTCCAGGCACTGCGGGGCTGCTGTAGCACGTTCCAGTAATTCGCGGCGATGGCATCGGGGTCGAGCATCGAATCCGGCCTGTCCGCGGGCTCGACGCGGACCGAACTGCGAATACCGCCGTCGATGACAAAGTGGGCGACATGGATGCCCTGCGGCGCGAATTCGCGGGCCAGCGATTGCGCCATGCCGCGCAGTGCGAACTTGCCCATGGCGAAGGGGGCCGATTGCGCGAAGCCCTTGATGCTCGCGGAGGCGCCGGTGAACAGGATGGCGCCGTGCCTGTTGGGCAACATGCGCTTCAGCGCCTGTTGCGCGACCATAAATCCACCGAAGGCGCTGACAGCGATCGCCTGTGCGACATCGGCAGGGGCAAGCTCGATAAAGGCCCCACGGGCGCGCTGGCTGGCATTGTAGACGACGATATCGGGCGCGCCGAGGTCGCGTTCGACATCCGCGAACAGTCTGGTGACATCGTCGGCCTGGGTCGCGTCGCAGGCAAAGGCCTTGGCGCCGGTCTCCTGGCACAGTGCATCGAGCTTCCGGGGATTGCGCGCTGCGAGCGCGACGCGGATGCCCTGCTTGGACAATAGCCTCGCCAGTGATGCGCTGATGCCTTCACCGACACCGACGATCAGAGCGGTTTCGTAACGCGGAATTTCCATGGATCAAATCTCCGGCTGGGCACTTTATTCGTTAGCGCGGCGGGCGCATGATGAAGATGGAAACGCAACTGCCAAACACAAGAGGCCGTCATGAACGCCCATGCCCAGATTGCCGCCAATCTGATCGCGCCCGATACGTCCGGCATGAACTTTTATCGCGCCGATCCGGCGCTGACCGATCTGCTGCGCATTCATCTGCCGGAGGATGTGTTCAACCATATCGAACCGCATCTTGATCGGTTGGGCGGTCTTGTCGGTGGCCCGCTCGACGAGGCCGGGCGGATGGCGGACAAGCATGGGCCGGTGCTGCATCAGCGCGACAAGTTCGGCCAGGACGTGCAGTGGGTGGAATATCACCCGGCCTATCGCGAGCTTGAGAACGCAGCCTTCGGCGAGTTCGGCATTCACGCTTTGTCGCATCGCAAGGGGATCATGGGCTGGCCGTCGACCTATCCGGTAACAGCCAAACACGCCTTCACGTTCCTGTTCAATCAGGCCGAGTTCGGCATGGGCTGTCCGATCAACGTCACCGACGGTGCTGCGAAACTGCTGTCGAATTACGGCGATGATGCGCTGAAGGCGAAATACCTCGACGGGTTGACGCAGACCGACATGAGCAAGCTGACCCAGGGCGGCCAGTTCATGACCGAGAAGGAAGGCGGCTCCGACGTCGGCAAGCTGACGACGCGGGCCGTACAAGAGGGCGATCACTGGCGGTTGTATGGAGAAAAGTGGTTCTGCTCCAATGCCGATGCGAAAGTCGTGATGCTGCTGGCGCGGCCGGAAGGCGCAGTCGGCGGCACCAAGGGCGTCGGCCTGTTCCTGATGCCGCGCATGCTCGATGACGGCACGCCCAATCACTACCGGATCGTGCGGTTGAAGGACAAGCTCGGCACCCGTTCGATGGCGTCAGGCGAGATCAAGCTCGAAGGCGCCATTGCGTATTCGGTGGGCAAGCTCGATCGCGGCTTCGTGCAGATGGCCGAGATGGTGAATTCGTCGCGCCTGTCGAATGGCGTGAAATCGACGTCGCTGATGCGCCGGGCCTATCACGATGCGATGGCAGTCGCGCGTGGGCGTGTCGTGTTCGGCCAGCGCATCATCGACATGCCATTGGCGCGGCGGCAGTTGATGAAGATCATGGTGGCGACCGAGCAGGCGCTGTCGATGAGCTTTCTCACAGCGGATGCGCTGGACCGTGCCGAAGCCGGCAGCCAGGACGCTGCAGCGCTGCTGCGGATCCTGACGCCGACGCTGAAGTTCCGTGCCACCCGCGATGCGCGTAAGGTCTGCGGCGACGCGATGGAGATACGTGGCGGTGTCGGCTATATTGAGGAATTCGCTACCGCACGACTGCTGCGCGATGCGCATCTCGGCTCGATATGGGAAGGCACCGGCAATATCGTCGCGCTGGATGCGTTGACGCGTGCGGTCGGGCGGCATGGCGCGGAAGCCGCGCTTGCGGCAGATCTCCATGCGCGGCTCGATGACTCTCCGAGCGTACCGCAGGCATGGCGCGACCGGCTACTTGGTCTCGCTGACCGCGCCGTCGGCTTCGCGCGCGAGATTGCGGCGCGCCCGGACAACGAAGGTGATGCGCGCCGCGCAACGAGTTCGCTCTATCATGTGGCCAGCGCCATCGCGATGACATGGGAAGCGCATCGCATCCACGCACGACGCGGCGATGCGCGGCGCCTGCTGCTGTCGCGCCTCGTGATCGATCATCGCCTGATGGCACCCGATCCGTTTGCAGTGATCGAAAGCGAAACCCAGAAGGCGATCGTTGCGCATCTGCTGGGTGATCGCGATGTCAATATGGCGGAGGCAGCCCGGCTGGTGACCGCCTGACCTGATCGCAAAGACTACGACGGCGGACCGTTGTCTTTCAGGAACCCGAGCAGCAGGCGGCTGACCTCTTGTGGTTGTTCCTGCTGCACCCAATGGCCTGCGCCGTCGATCAGATGGATCGCGCGCATGTCTGTGCAGGCGGTCTTCTGCATTGCCTCAATGGCGCCGGGGCGCTGATAGATGCCCCAGTCTTGTCTGCCGGAGATAAATGTGGAGGGCACATTGATGGTGCGGCCGGAAAACAGTTCATAGTCGGCATTGAACGCGCCGGTCGTGTTGCAGCGATACCATTGCAGCCCGCCCTGGAAGCCGGTGCGGGCATATTCGCCGGCATAGAAGGCCAGTTCGTTGTCCGGCAGCCATTTGCATGATGCGATCTGCTCGGGCGTCGGCATTTCCGCGGCGACGGTCTCCGCCATGGTCTGATCGCGGTCCATCACATAATAGGTCGGCAGCTTGGCCAGTTCGCTTGCCGTCCAACCCTGCAATGGAGTGGGCTTATTGCCCGCCCAGTCCGCGCTCTTGTGGTGATAATAGGCGCGCAGGAAATCATGCACGCCTTGCGGCGCATGCTGCATGTGATCGTTCGCATCGCGCGTCGCGTAGTACCACTGATAGTGGATGCGCGGCCGCGGCAATGCGGCGAGGTCGCGATGCACGGGATCTTCGGCCTTTGGCGGCGCCGGCTGATCGGCGGTGCCCAATGGCAGCGGCGGAGGCCCGGCGAAGGGCGCGCTCATCAGCGCAACGGATCTGAAGATATCCGGCCGCACCAGCGCGCACCAGGCTGCGACCGAGCTGCCATAGTCATGTCCGACCACCGCATCCACATGGCGATAGCCGAAGGCTGCGACCAGTCCGACGGCATCGCGCACGAGGTTGAGCAGATTAAAGGGACGCAGATCGCCGTCATAATCGGCGCTCCACCCGGTGGTGCGACCGTAACCGCGTTGGTCCGGCGCGATGACGTGATAGCCGGCGGCAGCAAGCTGGGGCATCACCTTGCGCCAGCTGAAGGCAAGTTCGGGAAAGCCGTGCACCAGCAGGATGCAGGGGCGACCCTTCGTCTCGAAACCGGCCTCCAGCACATGGACGCGCAAACCGTTGATGCCCTCGACGAAGCGCGAGCGAATTCCGGCCGGCAGAATGTGGGACTCGATGGGTGTCACGTCGCCTCCATGCTGCACTGGTCCGGCAGCGTGGGCGCACTCCAGCGCAAGCAACGCGAAAAGACAACTAGCGTTTGAAGCGGGCCACCAATTCGATATGCGGCGTATGCCGGAACTGGTCGACGGGCGTAACGCTGTCGATCTTGTAGCCGCCATCGATCAGGATCTTTGCATCGCGTGCGAATGTCTGAACGTTGCATGACACGGCTACGACTGTAGGGATCTTGCTTGCTGCGAGTCGCTCGACCTGAGCCTGCGCGCCTTGACGCGGTGGATCGAACACCACGGCGTCGAAATCGCGCAATTCCTGCGGCACCAGCGGACGGCGAAACAGGTCGCGCATCTCCGCCTTGATCGGCTTCAGTCCTTTCGTGTCCTTGATGGCCTGTTGCAGCGATATGATCGCGCCACTGTCGCTGTCGAACGCCGTGACTTTGGATTTGGCTGCAAGCCGGAACGCGAAGGGGCCGATACCGCAGAACAGATCGGCGATGTTTTTCGCACCCTTGCAGAGCTTCAGCACAAGCGCTGCCAGTGTCTCTTCACCGGCCGCGGTGGCCTGCAGGAACGAGCCCGGTGGTAAGACAACCTGTGCGCTTCCCATCGTGACGACAGGCGGTACGCGCATCAGCACGAGTTCGCCATGTCGCGTCAGCCGCGCCAGCTTGTGCATTTCGGCGATGCGCGACAGCGCGGTGATGATCGAAGTCGGCAACGGACCGGTGCCGCGAACGTCGATATCGAGGCCGTTGCTGGCCGCCGTTACCTGAATATCGAGCGGCTTGCTGACGGGCTTGAGCACCTCGGCCAAGGCGCGCGCTGCATCGAGCGCGCCACCTAGCGCTGGATCCAGGATAGGGCACTCATCGATGGCGATGATCGCGTGGCTTGCTGCAGCCGCGAAGCCGACGCGCAATTCGCCGTCGCTGCCGCGGCGGGCATGGAGCGTGACGCGGCGGCGACCGGCACCATGGGCGTCGATGATCGGATCGACCGGGCAGGTGATCTTCGCCTGCGCAAGCGTGTCGATGACGATCTGGCGCTTCCAGGCCTGATAGGGATCGGGCTGCCAGTGCTGGATGGCGCAGCCGCCACAGCGCATGAAGTAGGTGCAGAACGGGTCGATCCGCTCCGGGCTGGCGATGTCGACGCGCAACAATTGTCGACGTTCGGGATGACCGTCGTCGCGTTCCGCCTCGACGATCTCCCGTGCCAGTGCGTAGGGTACGAAGATCGGCGCGCCGCCTGCGAGGCTGACGCCGTCGCCGCGCTGGCCGACGTGATCGATGGTCAGGCGTTCAGCCACGCCGTGCACCCATGAAGAATTCGATATTGCCGTCACCGCCGGTGATCGACGACGGAAAGACCTCGATATCGGTGCAACCGAGTGTCTTCGCGAAGTCGGTGATGTCGTCGCAGATCGCCTGATGCACGGCGGCGTTCTTGATGATGCCGCGCTTGGATTGTTTTCGATCCGCCTCGAATTGTGGCTTGATCAGCGCCAGGAGACTCATCGGCGCCGCCGCGAGCGACAGCGCGACAGGCAGCACCGCCTTGAGCGAAATGAAGCTGACATCGATCACCACAACGTCGGGACGCGCCGGAAGGCGCTTGTTCTCATAGCTGCGGATATCGGTCTCTTCCATTGAGATGATTTTTGGGTGGCCATGCAGGGATGGATGCAACTGGTTGTGCCCGACATCGATGGAGAACACCATGCTGGCGCCATTGGCGAGCAGCACTTCGGTAAAGCCGCCGGTGGAGGCGCCGACGTCGAGGCAGACGTGGTCCTCGATCTCGATCGGATAATGTTCGAGCGCAGCTGCAAGCTTGACCCCGCCGCGCGAGACCCAGGGATGCGCCGGTTCTGCCTCGATCGCGGCATCGAGCTGTATTGGCTCCGACACTTTGGCGACTGTTTTGCCATTGGCCTTCACAAGCCCCGCTTCGATGGCGGCTTGCGCACGCGCGCGGCTTTCGAAAATGCCGCGTTCGACGAGGAGTGTATCGGCGCGTTTGCGCGGCGCGGCAGCAGTGGTCAGAGATTTCGTCATGGTCAGTACGATGCAGCAAGTTTCAGGCAGGCTTCGAAGCTCGTCAGATCCTGCCAGAGATCATCAGGTGCTTCGCGGGGGACGATCATGGGCGCGCCATAGAGATCAAGCGCGTGGATCATCATCAGATTGTCGGCGAGGCCGAAATTTTCGACGGTGAGCCCGTTCGCATCGACCAGATGGCCATCATGACCGGTGACCTCCATCATGCGGCGGACGCGATCGAGATAGGGCGTGGGGTCGTTGCAATAACCGAAGCAGAGCTTGCCGTGACCGGCCATATAGCCAAGCTCGAATACTGTGCCGGCATCGGCGCTTGGACCGCGAAACGGCGTGAGATTGGCAATGATGATGTCGCAATGATTCATCATCGCTTCGTTGCCGTGGAAAATCTGGCGCGAGGCATCGCTGGCGCTGAGGTCGATGGTGTTATCGAGCGGGAAGAACCCGCGCGCGCCATGGCGTTTGCAGAGCGCGACCTTCTGCCGGCCGATCTCGGCGGCATTGGGCAGGAATACGTCGGGACCTGCGAGATAGATATTCATGAAGTCCCCGTCGTCATGGTGAGCTGCGCCGACATTGACGAGCCAATTCAGACGAGAACGAGGCAATCCGGCTTCTGAGTCTGGATTGCCGCGTCTTTCACTGCTTGTTGTCACCCGGCTGACCGGGTGACCCAGTAATCCCTTAGCAACCGTCTCTACTGGATCGCCCGGTCAAGCCGGGCGACGACATTTCCGTGTAGATCAGGCGAGCTTGACAGTCTCGGCCTTGAAATCCTTGCCGAGCGTCTCGAACACCTTCTTGACGATGCCCTTGGAGTCCAGACCCGCCTGGGCATACATCGCTGCCGGCGTGTCGTGATCCTGGAACATGTCGGGCAGCACCAGCGAGCGCATGCGCAGACCGCCGTCGAGCATGCCGTGCTCGGCCAGCGTGTGCATGACATGCGAGCCGAAGCCGCCGATGGAGCCTTCCTCGATTGTGAGCAGGATGTCGTGTTCGCGGGCAAGCTTGAGCAGCAATTCGACGTCGAGCGGCTTCATGAACCGCGCATCGGCGATCGTTGCCGACAGACCGTGCGCCGCGAGTTCATCGGCGGCCTTTTCGCATTCGGCGAGACGGGTGCCGAACGAGAACAGCGCGACCTGCTTGCCCTGCCGGATAATGCGGCCCTTGCCGATTTCCAGGGGGATGCCGACTTCCGGCATTTCGACACCGCGGCCTTCGCCGCGTGGATAGCGTAGCGCGCTCGGCGAGTCGTTAATGGCAACCTGGGTGGCGACCATGTGCACCAGTTCGGCTTCGTCCGAGGCCGCCATGATCACCATGTTCGGCAGACAGCCAAGATACGCATTGTCGAACGAACCGGCATGGGTCGCGCCGTCGGCGCCGACTAGGCCGGCGCGATCGATGGCGAAGCGCACGGGCAGGTTCTGGATCGCCACGTCATGGACGATCTGGTCGTAGCCGCGCTGCAGGAAGGTCGAGTAGATGGCGCAGAACGGCTTGTAGCCTTCGGTGGCGAGGCCGGCCGCAAAGGTCACCGCATGCTGCTCGGCGATGCCGACGTCGAAGGTGCGGTTCGGGAACGCCTTGTTGAAGATGTCGACGCCGGTGCCCGACGGCATGGCCGCGGTGATGGCGACGATCTTGTCGTCCTTCTCGGCTTCCTTGACGAGGCTCTGGCCGAACACGTTCTGATAGGCCGGTGCGTTGGGCTTGGACTTCGATTGGGTGCCGGTCGCGACGTCGAACTTGACCACCGCATGATATTTGTCAGCCGCGGCTTCGGCCGGACCATAGCCCTTGCCCTTCTGGGTCACGACGTGAAGCAGGATCGGGCCGGTCTCCATGTCGCGGACGTTCTGCAGCACGGGCAGCAGGTGATCGAGGTTGTGGCCGTCGATCGGGCCGACATAATAGAAGCCGAGCTCTTCGAACAGCGTGCCGCCGTTGACCATGAAGCCGCGCGAATATTCTTCGACGCGCTCGGCACGATCGGCGATCAGCTTCGGCAGATGTTTGCCAAGTTGTTTGGCGGCATCGCGCAGCGAGCGATAGGTCTTGCCCGAATACATGCGCGACAGATAGGCCGACATGGCGCCGACCGGCGGTGCGATCGACATGTCGTTGTCGTTGAGGATGACGATCAGGCGGGAATTCATCGCGCCTGCGTTGTTCATGGCTTCATAAGCCATGCCCGCCGACATCGAACCGTCACCGATCACGGCGATAACGTTGTTCGTGCCGCCGGAGAGGTCGCGGGCGACGGCCATTCCGAGGCCAGCAGAAATCGAGGTCGAGGAATGCGCAGCGCCGAACGGATCGTATTCGCTCTCGCTGCGCTTGGTGAAGCCCGACAGGCCACCGGCGGTGCGCAGCGTGCGAATACGGTCGCGGCGACCGGTGAGGATCTTATGCGGATAGGCCTGATGGCCGACGTCCCAGATGATGCGGTCGCGCGGCGTATCGAAGACGTAGTGGAGGGCCGTGGTCAGTTCGACAACGCCGAGACCGGCGCCGAAGTGACCGCCGGTGACGGACACCGCATCGATGGTTTCCTGACGAAGCTCGTCAGCAACCTGACGAACCCGCTCGATCTTGAGCTTCCGGAGATCTGCCGGAGTCTTGATGGTATCGAGCAGCGGTGTCTTACTAAAATCGGTCACGGCACTATTCCAATTTTACATGTCCGGGACTGCGTCTGGCATCGGAGCCGTCGCGTTTCCGCGCGCCCACCGGGCAACCGCAGCCTCCAGAACCGGGAAGCCTGTTTCGAGGCCTTATAATGGGCTTCGATTTTTCAGTGTGATATCTAGCATGCTTGGCGGCGACTTCATCTGATCATTTTTGCCAGATGAATGAAGCGCTTATCTACGTTAACGGCCGGCGTTTCAGCCTGATCGTCAGCGCATATTCCAAATCCCTTTACACCAAAGCGATGGCCAAAGCCAACCGCCGTGCCTGCGGGGGTGGCAGCACAAAGGCGCTATGGACATTCGCGTGGTGGGTCTAGCCGATGCGCCGGGCGACCGGTTCCGCTTCATGGGACCCCGAATGGACAGGGCTCTTCCCGCCCAAATCGAGCTTTTTCCATGCATTTTCGCGGGTAGCGGGGGCGCCATGGACTAAAGCTAAAGTTGTGGCCGGCTGACTGACTCGCTCCCTGAGAGGTACGGGTCCGCAAACGATCATGAAGAAATCGTAGGCATGCGGCCGCTCATTGGCCATGACGAACTGGAAATGCACCCGGAAGAACTTCCAGCGGAACCGATTGTAATGTTCCGGGCGGATGATTTCGCGGAACCGGACGGGGACGATGGTTGGATTCCGGCGGGCCGCACCAGCGTCGATCCCGTGACCGGCGATGGGATCGAACGGGAAGAAGTTCATCACGTCCTTGCGGGACTGGCAGTCGATCCAGTCGATGGAAGGCTCCACGGCCAGCAGTCGCAAATTGTCACGGAAGCCTTGCGCAACCTTGTGGAAGCCGACGATAGGCATATTCCCGCCGAGCGTCAGCAGCACGACACGGGGGCCGTGGCTGCCGAGTTCCGGATCGAGCTTCAGCGCGCGGGCGAGGATTTCGGAGCCAAGGAACGACCCTGAGCTGTGACCGACCAGCACGATCTCCTGCGCCTCGGTGGTCCGGGCGACCTTGACCAGATGCTGCGCGAAACGGTCGATCCGGGCGTCCCAGTCCGGCCGGTTGCCGTGGGAGAACTGCCAGGTGAAGATGGTGTCGGCCATCAGGTAAAGCAGGTAGGTGTGCTTTTCGGTGTATTTCAGCAGCGAGCCGAGCACGGCCACGAACACAGCCGCAGCGCCGAGACCGACAAGGAATCCGTGTATTCCGATGGCCTGCAGCCCTGACGCGAAAAGCCAGGCGATGGCCGCCGACCAGATCGCTCCGTTGAGCAGCAGGAAATGGGGCCAGCTGATGAAGGTGGCGAAGCGCCAATGTGCCTTCCAGAACCGGCCCATGGTGCCCGAGAAGACCAGACCCCAATAAATGGCGATGGCGTGGATCAGCGTGCGCCAGATCGGCACGGCCAGATCGCGCTGGATCATGTCTTCCCAGCGCAGGAAATCGTAATCGGTGGTGGTCTGCCAGCCATCGCCTGAGGTTTCGATGCGCCAGGAGGCGGATTCATGGGCGAATTCGCCGTCGGTATGGCCTTTCGGCCGGCTGACCGAGGTGGTCAGGCCGTAAAGCCGGCCGAACTTGCGCAGTTCGGTCCGAAACATGCGGTAATACTGCGCGAGGCCCCGCGGATCGTATCCCTGCACATAGATGACATGACGGTGCTGGACGCGCACGCTGGTTCCCCGGACTGACGGCGGACTATAAACAGGCCGCGCCATGCGCCAAGCGCTAATTCGGCCGCGGGGTGGTGCGAGGTCTCAACCCGGCGCGATTCCTACTGGACGTCCAGCGGTTCGGTGCCGACGGCCTTGCCGTTCGAATCCGTGGTGATCTTGTCCACGCGGGCTTCGGCCTGGCGCAGCAACTCGTCGCAGCGGCGCTTCAGCGCTTCGCCGCGCTCATAGATGGCAACCGACTCTTCCAGCGGCACCTTGCCGTCTTCGAGGCGCTTCACGATCGATTCCAGTTCTTCGATCGCGGTCTCAAAGGTCAGCTTCTTGACGTCAGCGTGGGTGTTCTCGGCCATTCGGTTTCCCGTGTGCGCATTTTGGAAGGACGGAGTCAAAGATATGTTTGAGGGCGTATTGTGGCGGGTATGTTTTGCGACCTGCGCTCCACTCAGCGCGATGCCCCCATCAGCGCAGAAACATGGGCCGCGGCCGATTCTTTCAGGCCCTGCAGATCATAGCCACCCTCGAGTACCGAGACAATGCGGCCACCGGCGGTGCTGTCGGCGAGATCCATCAGCTTGCGCGTCACCCAGCCGAAATCCTCGGCTTCGAGATTGAGCGATGCGAGCGGGTCGCGGCGATGCGCATCGAAGCCGGCGGAGATGATGAGCAGTTCAGGCGCGAATTTCTGCAGTTGCGGCAGGATGAGATTGTCGAAAGCGGAGCGGAATTTTGCACTGCCGTCGCCATCATGCAGCGGTGCATTGACGACCGTGTCGTGTTCGCCGCGCTCCTGGGACGCGCCGGTGCCGGGAAACAGCGGCATCTGATGTGTCGAGCAGTACATCACCGTGGGGTCAGCCCAGAAAATGTCCTGCGTGCCATTGCCATGGTGAACGTCGAAATCCACGACGGCCGCGCGGGTAATGCCGTAGGTGCGCTGCGCATATCGCGCTGCAATTGCGGCCTGATCGAAGAAGCAGAAGCCCATTGGTTTGTTGTGCTCGGCGTGATGGCCGGGCGGGCGGGTTGCGACGAAGGCATTGCTGTGCTCGCCTTTCATGACTGCGTCGGTCGCAGCCACAGCGCCGCCGACGCCCCGCATCACGGCTTCCCAGGTGCCGGGGGACATCGACGTATCGCCGTCGAGATAGACGAGCCCGCTGCTCGGTGCGACATGACGCAATTCGTCGATGTAGTGGTTGTCATGGCACAGGCTGACCACGTCGAGATCGCCCTCCGGCGCGTCGCCCCGTACCAGCGCATTGAAGCGGTCTTCGCTGAGTGCCTGCGCCACCGCGCGCATGCGGTCGGGGCGCTCAGGATGGCCGGGCGGGGTGAGGTGATCGAGCGATGCCGGATGGCTCAGAAGAAGTGTCGTCATGCAAATGATCCGCGAGCGTGGGGAGCGCTGGTATGATGGGACGATAACCTATCTCGTCGGGGCAGGTTCCGATAGGGGGCGCTGGCGAAACTCGGGCCCTCAAGCGTCTGGTGAGCGGTAGCCGGCGACGAAGGTCGATGCGATCGCGTCGCCGCGGAAGAAGCTACCGATCAAATTAGCCGATTGCTTTCTTTACGACCGATTCACAGCGATTCATCGATGCATCATCACCGTGCGGAATCGAAACGCGCGTTAAGTCGCGACTGCTATCACTGCAGGCAGCGGCATTCTGCGGAGAAGGTACGCGTATCGAGCCTGTCCGAACTCCGCAGTTGCGCTTGCGTCTGTGTCGGGGTCGTGGGCGATGAGTGCGATGAGATATCCAAGGGGCGTGCCCCATCTGTTGCGTTCGGTCTGGCCGTTCGTTGCCATCGTATTGCTGCAGGCCTTCCTGGCAGGCACCAGCATCAATATCCTGTCGTCGGTCCGCGCCTATGTCACCGGCGAGAGCCGCTGGTCGAAGGGGCAGATGGAGGCGGTGCATTCGCTCAGCCTCTATGCCGAGACGGGCGACGAGAAATACTACCAGCGCTATCAGGCGAGCATTGCCGTGCCGCTCGGGGATCTCAAGGCGCGCCACGCGCTTGAACAGCCGGTACCCGATCTGCAGGCCGCCTATGACGGATTCCTGCAAGGCGCCAACGATGCCGCCGACATCCCCGGAATGATCTCGCTGTTTCGCAACTTCAGCGAGGTCGTCTATCTCGCCCGCGCCATCGAGAGCTGGCGCGCCACAGATCCCGTGATCCGGCAGTTGGTGGATACGGCCGAGGCGATCCACGCAAGCGTCAGCGAAGGCAAGGTCGGCTCGATGCGGCTGGCGGTCCTGAAGGCCCAGATCGATCAGATCAATGAACAGACCACACCGCTTGCTGTCGCATTCTCGCAGCGTCTCGGCATCGGTTCGCGCGCCATTCAAAGCATCCTGCTCATTGCCAATGGACTGACCGCGGCGCTGCTGATCCTGCTCGGCATCTGGCGGACGCGCAAGCTGCTGATCCAGCGCCAGCGTTTCGAGACAGCCTTGAATACCGAGAAGGAGCGTGAGCAGGAATACATCTCCCGTCTGGCGTTTCAGGCCTCGCATGATGCGCTCACCGGGCTGGCGAATCGCCGCGAATTCGAGCGTCGCGTCGAGGAAACGCTGCCGCGCATCGATATCGACTCGCGGCCCCATGCGCTGATGTTCCTCGATCTCGATCAATTCAAGATCGTCAACGACACCTGCGGTCATGCCGCCGGCGATCATCTGCTGCGGCAGGTCTCCGGCATGCTGCAGAAGCACTTGCGCGTGGACGACCTGCTGGCGCGTCTCGGCGGTGATGAATTCGCTGTGCTGCTGGAACGCTGCGAGCCGGATCGCGCCGCTGCGACGGCCGAGCGGCTGCGGCAGACGGTCGAGGAATTGAACTTTGTCTGGAACGGGCGTTCGTTCAACGTCACCGTGAGCATCGGCCTTGTCTGTATTGCACAGCCTGAGGTGACGCTGGAGGAAGCCCTGCGTGCTGCCGATGTGGCCTGCTACATGGCCAAGGAGAAGGGCCGCAATCGCGTTCAGCTGCACCAGGCCAGTGATTCCGAATTGCTGCAGCGCTTCGGCGAGATGACCTGGGTGCAGCGCATTCACGATGCGCTGGAACAGGATCGCTTCTGTCTCTATGCCCAGAAGATCATTCCGCTCGGCGAGCGCGACAATGGCAGCGTGCATGTCGAACTGCTGTTGCGGTTGCGCGACGAGGCCGGTCAGCTGGTGGCGCCGGGCCATTTCATTCCCGCAGCGGAACGCTATGGCCTGATGACGCTGATCGACCGCTGGGTGGTCAGGAATGCCTTTGCCATTCTTGCCGCGCGATCGGTTCAGCGTGCTACCCCGGTCTCGACCTGCGCCATCAACCTGTCTGGCGCGACATTCAGGGATGAAAGCTTTCTGGACTATGTCCGCGAGCAGTTCCGCATCTATCGGATTCCGCCGACCATCATCTGCTTCGAGATCACCGAGACCAGCGCCATCGCCAATCTCGCCGATGCCAACAAATTCATTCATGCGCTGCAGCAGATCGGCTGCCGCTTCTCGCTGGACGATTTCGGCAGCGGCATGTCGTCCTTTGCCTATCTCAAGCATCTGCCGGTGGATTATCTCAAGATCGACGGCTCCTTCGTCAAGGACATGCTCACCGATCCGATCGACCGCGCCATGGTCGAGATGATCAGCCATATGGGCAAGATCATGGGCAAGCGCACGGTGGCCGAATTCGTGGAGAGCGACGAGATTGTCGCGGCACTCACCGAGATCGGTGTCGACTACGCCCAGGGCTATGCGGTGGGCAGGCCCGAGCCGTTCGATATCCGTGGCGAGATCGACCAACGGCATGTGGCGTAGAGGGTGGAAGGTTATTGAATGCCATCACTGTCATGGCGGGACTGAGATGTAGGATGGAGTGAGCATCTTCGCGAAACCCATCGCTTTCTTCGTCTGCTCTTGATGGGTTTCGCTCCGGCGCTTCGCGCCTGCGCTCTACCCATCCTACGAGCATGCGTAACGCTCTCATTCGTCATGGCCGGACTTGTTTCTGCGTTACCGGACATGGCGGTGCACAGCGTAGGATGGGTAGAGCGCAGCGAAACCCATCGCTTTCTGTGCACGTGAATGATGGGTTTCGCGAAGACGCTCTACCCATCCTACGGCCTCATCCGATTCAACTGTCAAACAGCCACTGCTTCAGACAACACGTGCGCTTCAGACATGCGTCATCGCCCCTGTTGTTTGCGGCGCGGGGGCGCCGTCGTCGCTTGCATTCCCGCCCCCTGGCGAGAGGGCGTGCGGAACGCCGGATGCCCGATGCACCCCTGGGCCTGATGCCGATGCGGTCTTCCGCAAGTTGGCGCATCAGGACTTTCGGAAAGCACGGGCGATTGCCCGACGTTCCGCCTGCGGTGTTTTGTCGACTTGCTGAATGCTTGCCCAAGCA